>CALMXT010000001.1 GCA_937871125.1 uncultured Zoogloea sp.
GGTCGGTGTGCAGGCGGGCCACTTCGTACTCGTCCTTGTAGGCCATCAGCTTGTAGAGGTAGCGGGCCGCGGCCTCGGAAAGCTGGGAGCCTGGCAGGACGCGGTGCTCGGTGGCGACGACCCGCTTGATCACGTCGGCGTAACGCTGGGCATAGGCTTCGTCCTGGAAGGCGATCAGTTCGGGCACGCGGATTTCGACCAGCCGTTTGACTTCGCCCTGGGCGCCGACGGAGTCGACGATCGCACGGGCTGCCGGCGAGAGTTGCGGCGCCTGCTTGAGGCTGACGACGCTGCCGGCGGCTTTGTATTTGGCGACTTCGGCTTCGACGAAGGCGCGATCGACCACCGCCATGCGGCCCCAGCGGAAGGCCGCCAGACTCATCTCGACGGCGACGCCGGAGTTCTTGATCGCCTGCTCGATGGATTCGGCCTTCAGCGGGATGGTGCCGGCCTGATAAGCCACACCGACCATGAAGTTGTTGGTGGCCATGGCGTCGCCGAACAGGCCTTCGGCCATTGCCTGACCGTCGAGGTAGACGTTGTCTTCCTTGCGGGTGACGCGGTCGATGCCGGCGGTCAGCGCGTTGACGGGCGGGAACTGGTTCTTGCGGTTGGAGACCATTTGGCCGGTCGGCGTCTGGGTTGTCGACACGACCGCGATGGTCCGGTTGGCGCCGCACTTGTCCAGGTTCTTCGGGTCCGTCGCGTTGAGGATGTCGAAGCCCAGGTAGAGGTCGGCACGGCCGTCGGAGATCTTGTTCGAACCGCTGAAGGGAACGTGGGTGATCTTGATGTCCGAGATCACCGCGCCGCCCTTCTGGGCCAGACCGGTCTGGTCGAGGCCGATGACGTGCTTGCCTTCGAGGCGCGCGGCGTTGGCCAGGGTGGCCACCACCGTCACCGAGCCGGTGCCGCCGATACCCATCACGTGAATGCCCACGCCGATGGTGTCGTCGATCTTGTTGACGGGCGTCGGCAGTTCGCGGTCGAGCGCCGGGATGCGGCCCTTCTTCTTTTTCTTGCCGTCGGAGGCCGGGGCCGCGTTCGGGGTGATGGTGAGGAAGGACGGGCAGAAGCCCTTCACGCAGGAGAAATCCTTGTTGCAGGACGATTGGTGGATGCGCGTCTTGCGACCGAATTCGGTCTGCACCGGCTCCACGCTCATGCAGTTGGACTTCTCGCCGCAGTCGCCGCAGCCTTCGCAGACGCGTTCGTTGATGACCGTGACTTCGACCGGCTCTTCGGCCTTGCCGCGGCTACGGGCACGGCGCAGTTCGGCGGCGCATTCCTGGTCGTGCAGCAGCACGGTGGTGCCCGGCGTGGCGGCGAGTTCCTTCTGGGCTTCGTCGAGGCGGTCGCGGTGCCACACTTCGGTGTGTCCGGGGAGCTGGACGCCGGAGTACATCGACAGGTCGTCGGTGGTCACGATGACCTTGCGCACGCCGTTGGAAAGCAGGTCGGAAACCATCGCCGCCACCGGGTGGGCGCCCTGGATGGCCTGACCGCCGGTCATCGAGGTGTGCGAGTTGCGGAGCAGCTTGAAGGTGATGTTGACGTCCGTCGAGGCGGCGTAGCGGATGGCCAGGCTGCCGGAGTGGGCGTAGGTGCCATCGCCCATGTTCTGAAAGATGTGGCCGGTGTCGGTGAAGGGGGCCATGCCGATCCACTGGGCGCCTTCGGCGCCCATGTGGGTGCCCATCACCACGTTGCGGTTCATCCACATGGCCATCGTGTGGCAGCCGATACCGGCCGACACGATGCTGCCTTCGGGCGCCACGGTGGAGCTGTTGTGCGGGCAGCCGGAGCAATACCAGGCGGTACGCGCGGAGGTCGGCAGCTTGGTGCGGGCGTGGATTTCGTCGAGACGCTTGATCCAGTTTTCGGCGGATTCGATGCGCGTCTTGCGGCCGAGGCGCTTGAGCAGCGCGCGGACGATGATGTCCGATTCGAACTCGCCGTAGTGGGGCAGCAGTTCCTTTTCTTCCTCGTCGAACTTGCCGACGATGCGCGGCGCGTTGGCGCGGCCGTAGAGCACCTGCTTGGCGAACATCTCGAGGAAGGGGCGCTTTTCTTCGATGACGAAGATCTCTTCGAGGCCTTCGGCGAACTCGCGCACGATGGTCGGTTCCATCGGGAACAGCATGCCCATCTTGAGGATGCGGATGCCGTAGTGACGCAGCGCATCGTCGTCGAGGCCCATTTCGAGGAAGGCCTGGCGCAGATCGTTGTAGGTCTTGCCGGCGGTCATGATGCCCAGCCACGCGTTCGGGTTCGGGAAGATGACGTTGTTGAGCTTGTTCTCGCGGGCGTAGCGCTTGGCCACTTCGAGGCGGCGGGTGTAGAGCGACTGCTCCATTTCCAGCGCTTCGACGCGGACGTTCATGCCGAGGTTCATGTTCGGCGTGAACTTCTGGCCGTCGAACATCATGTCCGGGGTCACGAAGTTGAGGCGCGACGGGTCGACGCTGGCGGTGCCGGTGCCGTCGGCCACGTTGGTGACGATCTTCATGCCGACCCACACCCCGGCGTTGCGCGACATGTTGTAGCCGTGCAGACCGTAGTCTAGGATTTCCTGGACGTTGGCCGGGTAGAGCGACGGAATGCCGACGTGGAACAGCATCGGCTCGGACTGGGAACACAGCGAGGAGCTCTTGCAGCTCGGGTCGTCGCCGACGATGGCCAGCACGCCGCCGTTCTTGCCGATGCCGGTGTAGTTGGCGTGCTTGAGGGCGTCGCCGGAGCGGTCGACGCCGGGCGCCTTGCCGTACCACATGCCGGTGACGCCGTCGAACTTCTGCTTGCCGACGGTGTGCATCATCTGGGTGCCCCAGACGGCGGTGGCGGCGAGGTCTTCGTTCAGGCCGTCGACGAACTTGATGTGGTGTTCGAGGAGCAGCTTCTGCTGCTTGATGAGGGCCGCGTCGAGCATGCCGACGGGGGAGCCGCGGTAGCCGGAGACGAACATCCCGGTCTTGAGGCCGCGTCGGGCGTCGGTGCGGACTTGATCGAGGGTCAGGCGCACCAGCGCATCGATGCCGCCGAGGTGAATCTCACCGCTTTCCCGTGTGAAGGTGTTGCCGATGTCCTGCTTGGATGACATTTCGATGTCCTCTTGTTTGTCCCCTCCCGGTCGGCTCAAGGCCCACTCCGCGTGGAGGCGGGCGGCAGACCTGGGGCCGCCGCCGCGGTGATACGGACAGGATTTTTATCGGGTAATCAGCGCCGTGCAGGCCGGCCGGAGCCGGCCTTCATGCTCAGACGAAACGCATCGATACGGTGCCCAGATCCTGGAAGCGCACGTTGACGTTGTCGCCCGGGTTGACCGTGATCGCTTCGGTCACGCCGCCGGTCATGATGAAGGTGCCGGCCGGGATTTCCTGGCCGCGGGCGCCCAGGTGGTTGGCCAGCATGGCCACGGCGGCGAGCGGGTTGCCCAGCACGGCGGCGCCGGCCGCCATCGACTTGATTTCGCCGTTGACCTCGAGGACCACTCCGAGGGTGCGCAGGTCGAGTTCGTCGAGATTGCGCATCTTGCCGCCGATCACGAAGCGGGAGGACGAGGTGTTGTCGGCGATGACGCTCTTCAGGTCGAACTTGAAATCGCGGTAGCGGGAGTCGATGACTTCGACCGCCGGCACCACGAAATCGGTGGCGGCCATGACGGCGGCAACGTGACAGCCGGGGCCCTTCAGGGGGGCCTTGGTGACGATGCAGATCTCGGCTTCGACCTTCGGGTGGATCAGCTCGGCGTGCTTGATCTCGCCGCCGTCCGGACGGGCCATGTAGTCGGCGATGAAGCCGAACACCGGCACTTCGACGCCCATCTGCTTCATTTTGGCGAAGGAGGTCAGGCCGCACTTGAGGCCGGCGATCTTGTTGCCGCGGGCGATCTTGCGACGACGGATCTCGTCCTGGATGGCGTAGGCGTCGTCCCAGTCCATGTCCGGGTAGTCGTTGGTGATCTTGGTGACGTCCTGGGCCTGCAGTTCGGCGTTTTCGAGGTGCTCGGCGAGCTTGAGGATGGTGGCGTTATCGAGGTTCATGAGTTGTCTCTTTCTCTATTCGGATCAGATGAAGCGGACGGAGGTGCCGCCCAGGCCGCCCACGTTGCACACGAGGCTGTCGCCGGCCTTGACCGGAACCAGCGGCGATTGCGAACCGGACAGGATCACTTCGCCGGCCTTGAGGCTGATGCCCAGCTTGCCCAGGGTGTTGGCCAGCCAGGCCACCGCGTTGACCGGGGAGCCCTGAACGGCGGCGCCGGTGGAGGTGCTGATGATTTCGCCGTTCTTCTCGAGCACCATGCCGGCCAGCGCGAGGTCGATGTCGGCCGGGCTCTTGTGGCGTCCGCCAAGAACCAGCACGCCGCAGGAGGCGTTGTCGGCGACGGTGTCCTGGATCTTGATCTTCCAGTCCTGGATGCGGGAGTCGACGATTTCGAAGCAGGGCACCACGAAAGCGGTGGCGCGCAGCACGTCGGCGGCGGTGACGCCGGGGCCGGTCAGGTCGCTCTTGAGCACGAAGGCCACTTCGGCTTCGGCGCGGGGGGCGATCATGGTGCCGGTGTCGATGGATTCGCCTTCGTTGAAGACCATGCCGGAGGTCATCATGCCGAAG
>CALMXT010000002.1 GCA_937871125.1 uncultured Zoogloea sp.
ATGGCCACGAATCCGGTTGACCGAAGCAAACGCAAAGCCCGACTTCACCTAAAGAGAAAGGACGTCGCATGAAGTTTTCGAACCCGCTGTTGGCCAAGTTGATTGCCGCTGGCATCACCTGCGCCGTGAGTCTTTCCGCACAAGCCGGCTTGTTGTCGAAGATGTTCGAAACGAAGGCCAGCACGCCGGTGGTGCTCTCGACCGACGCAAAGGCGGCGGAGCTTGTGACGGTGGTCAATGGCGACAAGGTCGCCGGCAAGAGCAAATATGCCCTCGTGGGCTTCACAGTCGAATTCCAGATTCAAGCCAAGGATTACGACAGCCAGTTTGGCAGCACGGTTTCGTCCAATACCAGCATGAAGATGGAAGGCATCTCTCAGGCGGACATGCAGGCGATCACCGATAAGGTCTTCGACGATTTTCAGAAAAAAATGGCCGCGCAGGGCATTACGCTGGTGAAGCCGTCCGATTTGTCGGCCAGCCCCGCCTGGCAGAACATCGCCGGGATGAGCAAGGGGCAGACCTACGAGATGAGCGCCGAAAAGGACAAGGTCCTGCTGTTGGCGCCGACGGGCTACAGCGTCATCGTTACCCACCCGGACGAGGAAACGAAGCGCCTGCGCTGGGGCTTGTCCGGCCTCAAGGCGATGAGTTCGGGTACGCTGCCCCAGGCGGAGATCGCGCTGGCGAAGGAGCTGGGCTACCCGGTCATGAAGGCGTATTACGTGGTGCGATTCGGCACGACCAAGGCGGTCGCGATCAATAAATCGTCCCAGGCCAAGGCCCAGGTATCCGGCCTCATTCTGGGCGACGAGCAGAGCGGCCTGTCGATCCGGACCGAAAACGACAATCCGCTGCCCGACCCGTTTGGCACCGGCAACGCCAAGCAGGATGGCGACAGTTTTGTCCGCCTGAAGACCTCGATCACCACCGACCGGAGCATCCTCGCGGGCGATGTTTACGAATTGGGCGGGAGCAACAAGGCTCTGGGCACGGCCTTGACGATCCTGACCGGGGCGGGATCGTTCCAACACGATTTTGTGGCGCCCCTCGACCCGAAGCTGTATTCGGAATTCTGCATCGAGAACCTCGGGGCGGTATCGGCCATGCTCGCCACACAGTTGAAGGCGGCGTCCGGGAAATAGGCTTTGGCTGACGTGGCCGTGAGCGGCTTGGCGAGGCTGAACTCACGTGCCGCTCCACACCGATCCGGCTCGCCGGGGCCGAGTTCGGTGGTGCCGCTCAGGTGCGCATGGCGGCCAGTTTGACGTAGAGCGTGCTGCGCGAAATTCCCAATGCGCGGGCGGCCATCGAGAGATTGCCGTGGGCGCTCGCCACGGCGGCGTTGATCGCCTGGCGCTCCATTTCGGCGAGACGTCCCGTTGCCGCGACGTTTGGTTCGTCTCTGGCCAGGACGGAATCGACCGCCGCTTCCCGAATGTGGGGGGGAAGCAGGGTGCCGTCGATGCAGTCGCCGTCGCTCAAGGCGAACATCGCCTCGAAGACGTTCTGCAATTCGCGGATATTGCCCGGCCAGCGATAGCGCTGCAGATTCTGCATGACTTCGGGAGGCAGGCTTTTAGGCGGGCAGCCGTATTTTTTGGCGAAACGCTGGTTGAGATGGTCGATGATCGTCTCGATATCGTCCGGGCGCTGACGCAGCGATGGCAGGTTGAGGCCGACCACGCAGAGGCGATGAAACAGGTCTTCCCGGAAGCGGCCCGCGCTGACGTCCGCCTGAAGATCCCGATTGGTTGCCGCGATGATGCGCACGGCGACTTTTCGTTCGCGGGTGTCGCCAAGCCGGACAACCACGCCATCCTGCAGCACTCGCAGCAGATGGGGCTGCATGTCGAGGGGCATTTCCCCGATTTCGTCGAGAAAGAGGGTGCCGCCGTCGGCTTGCTCGAATTTGCCGGGCAGTCCGCCGCGGCGGGCGCCGGTGAATGCGCCTTCGGCATAGCCGAAGAGTTCGCTGGCCAGCAGTTCGCGGGTCAGGGCGCCGCAATTGACCGCGACGAAGGCGCCGCCGGGTTTGCCGCTGCCCTTGTGGATCGCCCGCGCGAAAATCTCCTTGCCGGCGCCGGTCTCCCCAAGCAGCAACACGGGCAGATCGAGGGGCGCAATGCGTCTGGCCCGTGACTTCACGGAGGCGATGGCGGCACTCGAACCGATGATGTCGTCGAATGCGTCGCTTTCGGCGCCGGACTTCGAACCGGAAACCGCTGGGCTGACCTTCGGCTTGTTCGGCGTTCCGAGGGGAATGACCAGCAGGGTGCCGAGTTCGCCGTCGCGGCCGCGGATCGGGTGCAGCCATTCGGCGCGCATCCAGAGCGGTATCAGGCATTTGCGCTCGTCCGGATGCAGGCTGAGGTCGAGCGCCGGGACTTGGCCGCCGACCTCGAACGGCAGGCGCACACCGTACATCTCCCGCGCCTGCTGCATGCTGCCGCCGGTCTTGACGATGCGGCCGCGGTGGTCGAACAGCACGACGCAATCGCTGCCATAGCGCTTGAAGCCATCCAGGGCGCTGTCGAGCAGGCGTCCATGCAGTTCCGCGTCGCGTCGTGCCAGCACGCCTTCGATCTGCTTGGCCGCCGAAATGACCAGACCCAGCGTATGGCCATGAAAGGTCTCCTTGACCCCGGAGACGTCGACGACACCCAGCAGGTTGTGGCCCAGCGGGTCGAGGATGGGAGCGGCCGCGCAAGTCCAGTGCTTGACGTCGACGCAGTAGTGTTCGCTGGCGTAGATCTGTACCGGTTTGTGGGTCGCAATGCTGGTGCCGATGGCGTTGGTGCCGATGAGCCGTTCGCCCCAGCAGCCGCCGGGCGCCAGGTTGATCAGCTCGCCGGCGTTGCGGGCACGGGATTCGCCGTTGAGGTCGAGGATGGTGCCGCTTGGGTCGCTGAGCATGATCAGGGTGCCGGACTCGCGCAGGATCTCGCGGAGTGTTTCCAGCACCGGTTTGGCCGCTTCGTACAAATCCCTGGAGCGCTCCCGCAACTGGCGAACCTTGTTTTCGTCGGCGGCCGGGGCGCATCGGTTGTTGGGATCGACCGCCTCCGAACGACTGCGCCGCCACGAATCGAGGACGACGTTGCGCACGCCCGCGCCGGGCAGGGGCCGGTCCAGCAGGAAGCGTTCCCACGAATGGGCGACCGCCGACTCGTCGCCGATGCGTGGAATAAGAGGATTGCTGTTGGGGCTCACTTTGGGTTTGGGGTTCCGGAAACACTACGGCCGAACAACCGTCCAGTGTGGTCGTAACTCTAGCGTCCGGCAACCGATAAGTCAATAAAAGTCCTTGTATATCAATGACTTGTGCGGTGCAATATTCCGCCTTCGGAGGTGTCCGGATTCCGGACAGGCTGGAATTTGCGTCGTGCTTCAGGACATGTTTGCGCGTCGGGCGGCGGCGTGCCGGTTTTCCGGTTTTCCGGCCAAGCCGATGATTCAACGGCGGATTTCGACGAAATGCGGGATTTTTCCGGGTGCTGGCCCGGTGCTTGCCATGGCTTCGGTGTGGGATCAATCACCACGAACACACCAAAACAGGAGGCAACATGGAAATCCAGCAGTCGAAGGTACAGGTGATGGGAATCGATGCGGGAGGCACGATGACCGATACCTTCTTTGTGCGCGCCGATGGCCGTTTCGTCGTGGGCAAGGCGCAGAGCAATCCGGGCGACGAATCGCTCGCCATCTTCAATTCGTCGGTGGATGCGCTGGCCCATTGGAACCGGGAAGTCGATGACGTCTATCCGGAACTGGTGACCTGCGTCTATTCCGGCACGGCGATGCTCAACCGCATCCTGATGCGCAAGGGGCTCGATGTCGGCCTGATCTGCAACCGGGGCTTCGAGCAGATCCATTCGATGGGCCGCGCGCTGCAAAGCTACCTGGGTTACGCGCTGGAAGATCGCATCCACCTCAACACCCACCGCTACGACGAGCCGCTGGTGCCGGTGTCCCGCACCCGCGGAGTGACCGAGCGCACCGACGTGCAGGGCCGCATCGTCATTCCGCTGCGCGAAGACGAAGTGATCCAGGCCACTCGCGAGCTGGTGGAGGCCGGCTCCCAGGCGATCGTGATCTGTCTGCTGCAATCCCACAAGAATGAAGCCAGCGAGCAGCGCGCCCGCGATCTGGTGCGTGAAGAGCTGAAGCGGCTCAAGGTGGACATCCCGGTTTTCGCGTCAGTGGATTACTACCCGTCGCGCAAGGAAAGCCACCGGATGAACACCACCATCCTCGAGGCCTACGGCGCCGAGCCTTCGCGCCAGACCCTGAAGAAGGTCAGCGACCGCTTCAAGAAGCACGGCGCCAAGTTCGACCTGCGCGTGATGGCCACCCACGGCGGCACCATCAGCTGGAAGGCCAAGGAGCTGGCCCGCACCATCGTCTCCGGCCCGATCGGCGGCGTCATCGGCTCCAAGCTGC
>CALMXT010000003.1 GCA_937871125.1 uncultured Zoogloea sp.
GGCCGGGTCGCGCAGGTTGATGTTGGGCGAGGCCATGTCGATCTTGGCGCGCAGGATGTGGGTGCCGTCGGGGAATTCGCCGGCTTTCATGCGCTGGAAGAGTTCGAGGTTCTCGGTGACGCTGCGGTTGCGGTAGGGGCTGTCCTTGCCGGGTGCCGACAGGGTGCCGCGGTAGGCACGCATCTCCTCGGCCGACAGGGATTCGACATAGGCCTTGCCGACCGAGATGAGGTGCTCGGCCATGGCGTACATCTTGTCGAAGTAATCCGACGCGAAGTAGAGATGGTCGGTCCAGTCGAAGCCCAGCCACTGTACGGCCTCGATGATCGCATCGACGTATTCCTGCTCTTCCTTGGTGGGGTTGGTGTCGTCGAAACGCAGGTGGCAGGCGCCGCCGTAAATCTGGGCAAGGCCGAAATTCAGGCAGATGCTCTTGGCGTGGCCGTAGTGCAGGTAGCCGTTGGGCTCGGGCGGAAAGCGGGTTTCGACGCGACCGCCCCACTTGCCGAGGCGACGGTCTTCGTCGATGAGATTGCGGATGAAGTTGCTGGGGGTGGTGTCTTCTGCCGGGGATGTCGGTGCAGTCATCTGGGTCGTACCTTGACGGGCGCGGGGCGGGAGGCCGCCGGAGTCGGAAAATCGGATAATTGTAGCCGATGGCGAGGGCGTGGAAGGCGTGGCGCAGGGCTGCGGCGCATGGGGCAATCGGGTCTGTGATTGTCTTTTACCGCTTTTGGGGTGTGACTTTGGTCACGCCGGGCGGGCGGCATTCGGCAAAAATGTCGGTGTCGCGCATTGTTAGGCGCGGTATGTCAGCATGCTTTGGTAAAAAGGTGCTGGTCGACGGCCCGAGCCGGCGGCTGTTTTTTTATACCCCGAGATACGAATCGATGCCTCACTACCGTGCCTGTCTTGTTATTCCCGCTTTGATGTGGGCGGCTTCCGCTTGGGCCGACGATGCGCCGCTGGAGGATCTGGCCCTGGAGGACCTGGCCCGGCTCGATGTGGCGACGGTTTCCCGCAAGGCCCAGAAGCTCTCCGAGACGCCTGCCGCCGTGACGGTGCTGTCGGCCGAGGATATCCGGCGCAGCGGTGCCCGCAGCGTGCCCGAGGCGCTGCGCGAAGTGCCGGGGGTCAATGTGGCGCAGATCGGTGCGGGCCGTTGGGCGGTGAGCGTGCGCGGCGGTCAGGGGCGTTTCTCGAACAAGCTGCTGGTGCAGATCGACGGGCGCAGCATTTATAACCCGCTGTTCTCCGGGGTGTTCTGGGAGGCCCAGGACATGATGCTGGAGGACGTGGAGCGCATCGAGGTGGTGCGCGGGCCCGGTGCGTCGCTGTGGGGGGCGAACGCGGTCAATGGCGTGATCAACATCGTGACCCGCAAGGCGACGGCGACCCGCGGCGGGCTGATGTCGGCCCGGCTGGACTCCCAGGGACATGCCGCACTGGCCATGCGGGAGGGCGTCGATCTCGAGGGCATCGGCGCGCTGCGGGTTTTTGCAAAGGGCGCCGAACTGGCCCAGTCCCGTGCCGCGAGCGGGGACGGCGCGATCGACGGTAACCGCGGCTGGCTGGCCGGTTTCCGGATGGACAGTTCCGGAACGGATTCCAACGCCTGGATGCTGCAGGGCAGCACCTATCGTCGTGCCAGCACCGAAGACATGCTGACGACGGGGCAGGCCGGCATGAGCGGCAGACTTCCTTTCGACGCGGAACTGGAAGGGAGCAATCTGCTCGGGCGCTTTACCTGGGGGCTCGGTGGCGGGGATGCCTCCGTACAGGCCTACCTGGACCATCAGCAGGTGAGTGCGTCCGGATACGGGCGCGGTGCGGTCGATACGATCGATCTGGATTTCCAGCACCGTCTGGCGTCGCTCGGGGCGCACGAACTCATGTGGGGGTTCGGTCATCGCATCGTCAAGACCGAGATCGAGTCGATGACGCCGGTGCTGACCGTGTCGCCTGCCGATCAGAAATTCCAGGTTATCAGCGCCTTTCTGCAGGACGAGATCACCCTTCAGCCGCGCACTTGGAAGTTGACCCTCGGCGGGCGTCTCGAGCATTCGACGGTGTCGCATTTCGAGCCCCAGCCGACGGCGCGGCTGATGTGGACGCCCAGCGAGGCGGACAGCCTGTGGACCAGCTGGTCGCGGGCGGCGCGCACGCCGTCGATCGGAGAAAACGGCGCGCAGATCCTTTTTGCCCTTCAGCGCACCGGCAATCCCTACATGCCGCTGGTGGCGGCCGTTTCCAGGCCGATGCCGGGCTGGCAGCCGCGGGCCGAGCGGCTCGATGCGCTGGAACTGGGGTATCGCCGCAGTTTTGGCAACGGCAGCTTCGAGGCGGTGCTGTTCCACCATAATTATCATCGACTGATCGGCGAGACCCTCGATCCCGCTGGCCCCACCTTGCCGGGCTATCCCATCGCGGTCGCGCCGGGCTTCATCCCGGTCCAGTACATCAACCGGAGCAACGTGGGCAATGCCCGAAGCTACGGCCTCGAACTGGGGCTCGATTTGCCGCTTACGGCCAGCATGCGTCTGCAGGCGTCTTACACGCTGATGGATACCAGGGCCGACGGGAACGCCGGCGACGACCCGGCCCGCGAGACCTCCGCGCGCACGCTGGAGCGCAACTCGCCCCACCATTGGGCCAGTGTGCACACGCTGTTCAACCTGGGCGCGGGCCACGATGCGGATCTGATGGTGCGTCGGGTCGGCGGCGTCGGGGATGGCACCGTGCCGGCATACACCGCCGTCGATGCACGCTATAGCTGGCGGGTGAGCCGACGCTTCGAACTCTCGCTGGTCGGGCTGAATCTGTTCGACAATCGTCACCTGGAATACGCCTCGAATTTCGTTCCATCGCAACCTGCCTATCTGTCCCGGCAGGGTTTCGTGCAGGGCGTGTGGTCTTTCTGAAAGTCTCCCCGTGATCCGCCGCTGCTTCTGCCGATTCGCTTTTCTCGCGGCGCTCTGCCTCGGGGGGAGCTTGGGATGGACGGCCACCCCGCCGGGCGAGTACCAGATCAAGGCCGCCTACCTGCTCAATTTTGCGCGTTACGTGGAATGGCCCGCGGCGCGTCTGTCGAGCGGAGCGACGCTGCGTCTGTGCGTGCTTGGGCGCGATCCCTTCGGCGGCGCGCTGGCTGGCCTGGAAGGGCGGCTGGTCAACGGTCATGAGGTAAAGGTGCGCCAGATGGACAGCATCGAGCCGGCGGTCGACTGCCATCTCGTCTTCGTCGCCGATTCCGAGGAGCGCCGGGTCGGCCCGATCCTGCGCGGATTGGCCGCCCACGGCGTGCTGACGGTGAGCGACATCGACGGTTTTGCCGAGGCCGGTGGCGGCATCGGACTGGTCGTCGAGGATTCCCGGGTGCGTTTCGATATCAATCAGGCCGCACTGCTCCGCGACGGTTTGCGTGCCAGTTCGCAGCTTTTGCGCCTCGGTCGCAACGTCATCGGCTTGAAGGCGCCCTGATGCGGCCGCTGCAGGATCTGCCCATCGGCCGCAAGCTCGGCATCGTGGCACGCTTGAGCG
Organism: uncultured Zoogloea sp.; assembly: GCA_937871125.1. GTDB lineage: Bacteria > Pseudomonadota > Gammaproteobacteria > Burkholderiales > Rhodocyclaceae > Zoogloea. Next base: position 3,541 of record CALMXT010000003.1, read on the forward strand.
CGTTGATCGCGCTCGGCGTGGCGGTGCTGACGATTTTCATGACCGAGGTGGGCAACGAGATCCGGCGCGCCGACGAAGACGGTCGGGTGCTCTCCGAGATCGTCGCCGACGGTGCCATCTCGCCTTTGCGTTTCGACGACGTGAAGGTTGCGGAGTCGCTGTTGATGTCCCTGTGGCACCACGAACGGGTGACCGCCGCGCTGCTGCTGCGTCCCGACGGGCGCGTCTTTGCGGCCTATCCGCCGGCCCTGCGCGACGATCCGGACAGGATCGCCCGGCTGAGTGCGCAGCCCGACGCCCCTGAGCCGCTGTGGCGCACCCTGAGTCTGATCGTCGCCAAGCGTTTGAGCAGCGACGGCGAAGATCTCGGGCGGTTGATCATCGAATTCGACTTCAAGCCCATCGTCTGGCGTCTTACCCTGTGGCTCGGCTTTGTGCTGCTCGGACTGGTCGTCGCCTTGATTGCCGCCAGTCTGTTTTCCCGGCGCATGCAAGGGATGATCGTCGAGCCGCTGCAACGGCTCGCCGGCGTCGTGCGTGAAGTGGCGGCCGGCAAGCGCTACGATCTGCGTGCGCCGCCCGGCTATGGCGACGAGGTCGGCGAGTTGATCGCTGGCTTCAACGGCATGCTCGCCGAACTTGCCGCCCGCGACCGGGAACTGACCCTGCACCGGGAGCATCTGGCTTCGGAGGTCGCGGCGCGCACCGCCGAACTCCAGGCGGCCAAGGAGCAGGCCGAAGCCGCCAGTCATGCCAAATCGCAATTTCTGGCCAACATGAGCCACGAAATCCGGACGCCGATGAACGGGGTCATGGGGATGATCGGCCTGCTTCGTCAGACCTCGCTCGGCGAGCGGCAGGTACGCTTTGTTGATATGCTGGATGACTCGGCTCGCGCCCTTATGGAAATCATCAACGACGTGCTCGACGTATCGAAAATCGAAGCTGGGCGGCTGGAGCTGGAGAGTCTGCCCTTTTCCCTGCGCGATACCCTCGATCAGGTGGCCACGCTGTTCGCGGCGTCGGCCCATGCCCGCGGTCTGGAGCTCCATCTGCACGTCGACCGGCGGGTGCCGGAGCGGGCGGTGGGCGACGCCCTGCGTGTGAGGCAGGTGCTCAACAACCTCGTTTCCAATGCCCAGAAGTTCACCGAGCAGGGCTATGTGGCCATCGCGGCGATGCCGGTTGCCGGCGCTGCCGGCGGGCGTCAGCGGCTGCGCGTGGAAGTGCGCGACACCGGTATCGGGGTGCCGCGGGAAGCCGGACATCGTCTCTTCAAGTCGTTTTCCCAGGCCGACAACTCCATGGCGCGGCGTTTCGGCGGCACCGGGCTGGGCTTGGCCATCGCCCGCCAGCTCGTCGAACACATGCACGGGGAGATCGGCTATCTCACCGAGCCCGGCCGCGGCTCGTGCTTCTGGGTTGAATTCGAACTCGGCCTGATCGATGACGGCAAGAGCGTCGATCCGCCTTTTGCCGGTCGCGCTGCGCTGCTGGCGGTCGGCGATTCCCGCATTCGCGATGCCTTGATCGAGCAACTGGCGTTCTTGGGCGGTCGTGCCGAGCTGGCCTACGATCGGCTCGCCGTGGACGAGATGCTTGCCGCCGACAGCGGTTTCGACTGGCTCATCGTCGATGCCGCCTTCGACGGAGACGGCGGTGCGTTGCTGGAGGGGGTGTGCCGCAAGCCGCTGCGTCCGCGGCTGGTGGCCATCGTCGGCGCCGGCCGGGGAGAGGCTGCGGCCATGCGGGATGCGGGGGCCGAGCTGGTCCTGGTCCGTCCGCTGACCGGCGCCGAAGTCCGCCGTCTCGGCGGCGGCAGTGTGGCGGGTGCCGCCGTGGCGGCGGCCGCCAGTCCGGCGCCCGGTTCGCTCGAAGCCCATGTCCTGCTCGTCGAGGACCACCCGGTGAACCGGGAGGTGGCGGTGGCGGTGCTCGACTCCCTCGGCTGTCGGGTGACGGTCGCCGAGGACGGTCGTCAGGCCGTGGAGGCTTGCCGGGCGGGACGTTTCGATGTCGTCCTGATGGACATTCAAATGCCCGAAATGGACGGTCGTCAGGCAACCCGGGCGATCCGCGCCGACGAGGCGGAACGCGGCCTGCCGCGTATGCCGATCGTCGCCCTGACGGCCAATGCCTTGCGTGAGGACCGGGACGCCTGTCTGGCGGCCGGCATGGACGACTATCTGGTCAAGCCGGTGTCCAGTGCGCAATTGTGGGCGGTGCTCGGTCGTTGGCTGCGCGACGTCCTGCCCTCCGATCCGGAAGAGGCACTGCCGCTCCGTGCGCGTTCGGAGCCCGAGCCGCCGCCTGCCCGCGATGTCGAAGTCGCGCTCGACCTGACGGTGCTGATGGGCTTGCCGGGGGTCAATGGTAAGCGCGAATCGCCGATGCTGCAGCGCCTGTTGGCGGTGTTCGTCGGCGAGACGGCGCGCAACGTGAGGGCGCTTTGCGCCGGTGTCGAGTCTGGCGATGATGTGGCGGTGAAGGCCCTGGCCCATAAGATGAAATCCGGCTGTCTGGCGGTCGGTGCCGTGCGGCTGGCCGTCCGGGCGCGCAGCCTGGACGAGCGGATCAAAGCCGGCGCGCGTCCCGGGCCGGACGATGCGACTGAGATCGCCGAGGCCTGGGAGGCTTGCAAGCAGGTACTCTTGCAGGAAAAACTGTTCGGCATGGATGCCTTGATGCGGGCGGAAAGCCCGGTGGAACAATGACTGCAAACCGCAATACACCGCACGTCCTGATCGTGGATGACGATCCGCTGACCCGCATGATGGCCGTCGAGGCGCTGCGCGAGGGCGGATTCACCACCGTCGAGGCCGAGAACGGCGAGCGAGCGTTGGCGGCGTTCGAATTCGAACATCCCGACCTGATCCTGCTCGACGTGGTGATGCCGGGGCTCAGCGGCTTCGAGGTCTGCCGCCGTCTGCGGGCCCAGCCTGCCGGCGAACTGGTGCCGATCATCATGCTGACCGGCCTGGAGGACAGCGAGTCGGTCGAAGAGGCTTTTCATGTCGGCGCCACCGATTTCATCTCCAAGCCGATCAACTGGACCTTGCTGCGTTTCCGCATCCGCTACGTGTTGCGCTCGGCCCAGGTGATGAAGGAGCTGGTCCGCAACAAGGAGAGTCTGTCCAGCGCCCAGCGCATCGCCCGGCTTGGCAGCTGGGAGTGGTTCGTGCCGACCGATCAGGTGCAGCGTTCGGCCCAGTATTACCGTCTGTTCGGGCAGCAGCCGGAAACCTTCGGCGACGGCATGGGGGCGCTCATCGCCCATGTGTATGGGCCCGACCGCCCGATGGTGGCGGCGGCGCTGGAGGGAGCCCGCAAGGGCGGCGGCTATCAGCTGACCTACCGGGTGGTCTGGCCCGATGGCAGCGTGAGAACCTTGCTGGAAAACGCCGAGCATGCCGAGGGCGAGGTGGAAGGCGTGCAGGCGGGGCTGGTCATGGAAGGCAGCGCCCAGGACATCACCGAACAGGTGGAAAACCAGCGACGAATCCGCCAGTTGGCCTATTTCGATCCGCTGACTGGCTTGCCGAACCGGGAGTTCTTCCGCGAAAGCCTGCTTGCCGCCACGTCCCGCTGTCTGCGCAGCGACCACCGTTGCGCGGTGATGGTGGTGGATATCGACCGTTTTGCGCGTATCAACGACAGTCTGGGGCCGGACCGCGGCGATCAGGTGCTGCAGGTGATCGGCCATCGCCTGCGCGATTGCATGGGCGACCGGACTCCGGCCGAGCCGGCCGGCGGCGGCAGCTTGCCGCGTCTCAAGGTGGCGCGTCTGGCCGCGGACGAGTTTGGCATTCTGGTCAGCGACGTGGGCCCGGTCGAGGAAGTGCTGGCCACCGCCCACAAGCTGCTGGATGCGGTGTGCGCCCCGCTGCGCGTGCCGGGGCAGGAAATCACCCTGTCGGCGCGGGTCGGGGTGGCGATAATGCCCGATCATGCGACGGACGCCGACGCGCTCCTCAAGGCGGCCGAAACCGCCCTCAATCGGGCCAAGCGGGTCACCCGCGACCAAGTGGCGCTGTTTACCGAGGAGATGAAGGTGGCCGCCTTCCTGCGCTTCACGCTGGAGGGCGATCTGCGCCGGGCCATCGGCGACGAAGAGTTGAAGGTGTTCTACCAGCCGATCATCGATGTGAACCGGCGGGCCATCGTCAAAGCCGAGGCGCTGCTGCGTTGGCCGCACACGGCGCGCGGCGCGGTTCCTCCGCCCGAGTTCATTTCGCTGGCCGAGGAGACCGGCATGATCGTGCCGCTCACCCGGGCGGTGATGGAGCGGGTGTGCTTCGACCTCGCCGAGCTGGACGAAGCCTTGCCGGAGGATTTTCGGGTCAGCATCAATCTTTCCGGCGCGAACTTCATGGACCCGCATCTGATTGCCACCGTGCGCGAGGTGCTGGAGGGAGCGGGGCTGGCGGCTTCGAGGCTCGAGTTCGAACTGACCGAAACCGTGCTGATGCGCGATCTCGACTACGCGACGATCATCCTGGCCCAGCTCCGCGAGATGGGCATCCGTGTGGCGGTGGATGACTTCGGCACCGGCTATTCTTCCTTGGCCTATCTGCGCCGGCTGGCCGTGGATACGCTGAAGATCGACCGTTCCTTTGTCAGCGAACTCGACGACGGGCAGGGCGTGGCCATCGTCAAGGCGGTGATCGGGCTGGCCCATAGTCTGGGGTTGGAAGTGGTCGCCGAAGGCGTCGAAACCGTCGAGCAATTGAACACCTTGCTCAGTCAGGGGTGTCACCTGATCCAGGGCTACCTCTTCGCCCGCCCCATGTCGCATCGGGCCTTCGTTCAGGCATTGGCCAGCGCCTGCGTAATGCCTTTGGCCCTAAAAGGCTGAACGAAAGGCCTCACCCCTCACCCCTCACCCCTCACCCCTCACCCCTCACCCCTTCACCCTTCACCGTCTGCGGACGGATCGCGAT
>CALMXT010000004.1 GCA_937871125.1 uncultured Zoogloea sp.
ATTTGATCTTCGACAATTTCGGCAAGTTTGTCCCCGTGGTTCGAGAAACAATGGAATACTTACTGCAAATCGAATCTCTCTCCGCCGCTGCGAAAGCGGGGCTCGGCAAACGGCTAATCACCATTTACCGGGACGACACGTCGACGGCCTCACACCTTGAATACTCCAGGATGTACTTGCTGCGTCCGTTTGCGTTGGATGGAGCTTGGGATTCAGACGACCAATACGTCAAACTGTTTAACGACTCCCTTGATGCGTTTTCGCGTCGAGAAATACTTCTGGCGATGGGCCGTAGCAAGAAGGACTTCTGGTTTCGCAGCCGGAAGCAGAACCTTCAAGAAATGACATCTTGGATACGTAGGGCCTTTATCTATGGCGCTTCGTGTCTTCCCAACGATGAATACAAACATTGGATTCGAGGAGTCGACGGGCAGCTAGACGACATCGAGCGCGCAGTCGCGCAGTGGGCGCGAAAGAATCCAATCGCATGAGTCGCAGTCCGTTTAGGGTTGCGCTTATCGACCCGCGCCCCAACCCCGCAGTCGAGCGGACCTGCGCGAAAAGCCGCGCAGGTCCGCTCACTTCTAAGTTGAACGACAGCTTCCCTCAAAGCTCAACGACTGCTTCGGTTTAGGTTTGTTTGACGTCCGCCCTCAGGCGCACTCGCGTCATCCCGCTTCGTTACGTGGAGGGCAGACGTCAAACAAACCTAAACCACAACAGCCATTCAAGACCTCGCACGCTTCAATGGCGGATATCGGTAGGAATGCGGGCGCGAGCTTCCCCGGATGCTTGCCGGCGCTTCGGCATTTAGTACGATGACGTCATCTCATTCGACTCGCCGGAAGCACTCCCGCATTTCAAGCGAAGCGTCCGGTCCAGAGTTGATCTCATTGTCGCCACTGCTATGCTGATGCCATGGGCATTCAGGCAGTTTGCGGACTGGCAGATCGCCGTCGGCTGCATCGATTTCATACCGGCTACCTGTTTCTGGCTTGTCGATTCAGTCTTTTCTTCCGTGCCTCTTTTTTCCGGAGATCCAGGCGGTGAGCCCCGATGACGACATCAATCCGAATGCACCCGCCGGAGGCGGGGGGCCTGGTCGGTTCCGAAGTGCAATGCCCGTTGGAATGAACCCGAGCATGGACAAGTGGATGAAACCCGGTTCCCTCGGAACCGAGTCATCGAAGGTCGCGGCAAAGCTTGCGATTTCCGTAACGATCGTCTCGGGTGCGCCGCTATCGGAACGAACCATACTCAAGGTCAACGATGCCGCCCAGCACATCCCCTCCCAATGGCGACGGGGGATTGCCTATGCAGACGATGTGAAGGTCGGAGGATCGTTGGCGTGGAGGGCCAACAATCCCGGTAACCTGAGGGACGCCACAACGAAGATCGGCACGGTCGCCGGCGCCGTCGGGAAATTTGCAGTGTTCGGCAGTCTCGAGGATGGACGTGCGGCGCAGCGTAGCCTGTATCTATCGCGATACGGCAGCATGACGGTGAAGGACGCCATCAACAAGCTGACCCCTCCCAGCGAGAACGATACCGACGGTTATCTTGCCAAACTCAAAAAGGCGGGCGTCGATCCCGAGAAGGACGTGAAGTCGCAAATCGATGTCCTCATGCCAGCCGTAGAAGCCAACGAAGGTCTGATCGCCGGCACGGTGGTCAAACGCGTTCCATGAAACTCTGGCTATATCTTGCCCTTTTCCTCGCCGCATCGTCCGCCGCGGGCGCGCAGGAGGTTCAGCTGGGCTGTCGGCGGCTACGCATCGCTTTGCCGCAAGGCATCGGCCCAGAGGTCGTCGAGCAGGATTGGGGGAGCGGAAGGCCACATGGCGATGGGACTGCGAGCTTGGAGCTCGTGGGCTGCGACGGGCGGCTGCTTGACCGCTTTGTGCTGGAGGCGCCTCTTGCCCGCCTCGACCCCGATCCCATTCGGGGAGCGCCCCATCCAACCTATCTTGTTTCTGTCGACCTGACCGCCGAGGCAGGCTCTTACAGCGGGCCATTGACGCTGCCTGTCCAGCTTTTGCGCAAGCATCTCGCTGCGGTGGCAGCGACGTATCCCGACGGACATACCGAGACGGTGCGCCTAGCCGTTACGGGAAAGTCTGACTGGCGAAAGCGTCGCGCCCGTTTTCGAGACGAATTGCTCAGCGTAAGTTGCCAGCCCCGGAACGGAGTGTTTGTTACTTCTTTCCGGCGTCTTTCGCCGACTCGACGAGGCTGGCAGGCCACCGTGCGCACGCAAGATGGCTTGTGGGAGTCGGACGGGCTGTTCCCTCGCACTTCTCTGTTTCCTTCCGCCTTCTCCATCAGATAAGACGCTCAAGTACAATCGCATTTTTATTGGTTGAGCATCGGTTCATGGCACGCGGACGGCGAAGCAGGAAAGACGAATCGTTTATCGGGGTGTTGTTGACCGCACCGTGGCAGGTGAGTGTCGCTGTGGGGGTTGCAGTATTCGTGGGTTTGAAGTGGGGTGTGCCGGCGCTGGCTGTTGAGAATATGTTTCTCAAGCCCGTTGTGCTTGCAGCGTCGGGCAGTGCGTGGATGTTTGCCGCGGTGTTCTTTCTGATCGGCGCGATTGTTTTCGCGAAGGACAAGTCCCAGCCGGGCGGGCGGCGTGTCGTTGAGCCTACGTTTGGCGGACCATCGGTGGACCGAACGGGGCGCAAAGAGCCGTCGGGGGTGTCGCCGACCGGTAGCGCAGCACCTGACGCGGGCTTTCTCCGCGGCATGCCGGGGGCGTCTGTGGAGGACGCAGGGCGTCTTTCCGGCCGCGGGTTGTCCGCCGAGGCTGCCAAGCCGACTGAATGGAGCCTTGAGCTGATCCGCAAGCTGGAGTGGAAGCGCTTCGAGGATGTGTGTCAGCAGTTCTACGAGAAGAAGGGCATCCGCAGCGAGACGACGCCCCTGGGCCCCGATGGCGGCATCGATATCCGGCTCTATCAGGACGATTCCGGGCGGGCGAGTTCCATTGTGCAATGCAAGGCCTGGGGCGAGCGTCTGGTCGGGGTCAAACCGGTGCGTGAGTTGCTGGGTGTGATGACCCACGAGAAGATCGGCAAGGCGTTCTTCATGACCAGCGGGGCTTATACCGACGAGGCGAAGGCGGTGGCTCAGGCCAATCGCATCACCCTGATCGACGGCGCCATGCTCCTGATGATGATCCAGCGCCTGCCGGCCGATGCGCGTGAGAGCTTGCTGGCGTTTGCCACGGCGGGTGACTTCGCGACGCCAAGCTGCCCGAGTTGCGGGGTGAAGATGAAGGCCGTGGAAGGCAAGGGCGGACGTCCGGACTTCTGGGGCTGTGTGAATTACCCCCGTTGTCGCCAGAAGCTGGGAATGCGCCGCGCTTAGAGGGGCCGGCGGCGTTTTGCTTCGCTGAGCAGGCATTTGGCGCAGTTGGCGTCGTCGCGCAGCGTGTCCGTAGCCGTCTGGCGCAGGTGGGCGGGCTTGCTGCGACGCCTGGTGGGCTTCGGCAGGCTTTCGCGGTGCTGGATCGTCGTGGTGCTTACCCAATTTCAACCGGCTTTGCCGGCATTTGAACATGTGGTGCGGCGCGATTCTTGTAGGCAACCGGGGCGGGTTGAGCCGGGATATTGCGGATGAGCTCCCGTCGCGGGAGTCGTTCAGGTGTGAGGCGTTGGCAGGAGCGCGATGGGGACGTGGGCCTCGGAGTCCTCGGACCAAAGAACAAGCAAGCAAAAAAGCCAACCCTCGCGGATTGGCTTTTCTGCTTGCTTGTCTTGGCTCCTCGACCTGGGCTCGAACCAGGGACCTACGGATTAACAGTCCGGCGCTCTACCGACTGAGCTATCGAGGAATTGATTAAAGAATTCTATATGGCGATCGCTGTTTCGTCAATACCTAGTTGTGTGTTTCGCTCGATGTGGCTTATTTTGCCAGCCCCGAAAGTAGGAGATCCGCCGTTTTTGTGAGGCCGAATCGACGCTCGATGTTCGGTGCCGGGCATGGGCAAGGTCGGCGTTGCCGTGTTTGTAGTGCGCTGTTGCCGCGGGGCGGTGCCCGAGACGGTGAGCCCGGGCTTGGCCTGCAAATTGCTGCCCGGGAAGGTGGATGAACGGAGGTTGTTCAGGCTCGAGCCGGGCAGGGCCGTTGGAATCCTCGTATCGGGTCGTGGTTTGACTCGTCATATTTGCGCCCGTCGACGGAGCAAACGACGTATCGAGGGCCGTGGACCAATCTGACAGAGGGGCTGTGTGTTGAATTGGAGCGCGGAGTGCCATCGCAAACGCCGGGCGCACTGCTGCGCCACGCGTCGCCGGAAGGTCGAGGCATGCGGGTTCGATGTTGCCTTGCAGTACCGTGGCATCTTGCCCGCAGACGACGGGCCGAACGATAATGGCATCCCTCTTGTCATGCTGCGCTCGCCGTCGAAGCGGGCCGATGATCGCCGTGCACCCAAAATCCTCTGTCTCCCGTGTCCTGTTGTCTGATTCTTCCGCAGCCAATGCTGGCGGTCTGGATGCCGCGGCTGAGGCTTTGATGGCCGATATTGCAGCCTTCGATCTCGAGGCGGCGCGCGCGCGGGTGCAGGCAATCGATTCCCGCCACACCGGGCTGCGCGTGTCGTCCTGTCAGTTTCCTGATGTGGTGCCCGAGGCGACGATCCCGCAGCTTTGTGTGAACGATCCGGAGCCCGCCCAGGGACGTGTTCCGGAGCCGGAAAAAAACTCGTCGTGTGCCGGCGGCGGCTTGCTCGATCAGTTGAAGGCGGAGGTTGCCGAGCGGCAGCGGCAGGCTTGCGATTCTTCGCGTCTGGCGGATGCGGAGCGGGATGGGTTCGATCGTCGCTTGCGCGCTGCGTTCGAGTATTTCCACGATCTGACAACCCAGCTCAATTACCTCAAGCCGGAGGTTGCCCGCGGTTATTTTTTTCTCGACTCCAACGATGCGTTCCGTAATCTGGCGTGGCAGGAGGGCTTTGCCGATTTCCGGACCCAGGCAGAGCGCGACGGCGGACGAATCGAGCGGGTGAGTCTCTGCTACACCTTGAAGGGGCCCGGCGAGCGCACCCTCGAGCGCGCAGGCGGTGGTGTGGAGCGGCTGCGTCAGGTGCTCTTCGACCTGGGGTTGAAGTTCGAATGCCAGGAGCGGCGCAATCGCCAGCGGGAACTCGAAATGGCCACCTTTACGGTGGCGGATGAAGTCTGCGTTCAGGTGATGTGGCGGGCGGATTTCGAGAATCGCGTGGTGGTCATGGAGTCACGCAATCTCGAACGCCTGGGCTATGCAGCTTGCTCGCTGCCCGTGGAGGCGATGGGGCCGGCGATGCTGGACGAGTTTTCGCGCCTGATGCTGGGGCGCGAAAACCGTTTCCGTACTTTTCTGATCCGTTGAGATCGGGTGCCTTCGGCGCTCAGACCGGTTTGAGCAGGTCGGTCGCGACGGCTTCGGCCACGCGGATGCCATCGACCCCGGCCGACAAGATCCCTCCTGCGTAGCCGGCACCTTCACCGGCAGGATAGAGGCCTTTGACGTTGAGGCTCTGAAAGTCTTCGCCACGGGTGATGCGTAGCGGCGATGAGGTACGCGTTTCGACGCCGGTGAGCACCGCGTCGGGGAGGTTGAAGCCCTTGATCTGGCGGTCGAACGCGGGGATCGCCTCGCGGATTGCCGCGATTGCGTAATCGGGGAGTGCGGTGGCCAGGTCGCCCAGACGGACACCCGGTTTGTATGAGGGCTCGACGCTGCCCAGTTTGGCGGATGGCCTGCCTTGCAGGAAATCGCCGACCAACTGGGCGGGCGCCTCGTAAGTGCCGCCACCGAGTTCGAAGGCTCGGCTCTCGAGCTGGCGCTGCAGTTCGATGCCGGCCAGCGGACCGGTGCCGGGGAAGTCCTCTGGCGTGATGCCGACAACGATGCCTGCATTGGCGTTGCGTTCGTTGCGCGAATACTGGCTCATGCCGTTGGTGACCACCCGATTGGGCTCTGAGGTTGCCGCCACCACCGTACCGCCCGGGCACATGCAGAAACTGTATACGGCGCGTCCGTTGGCGGCGTGGTGTACCAGTTTGTAGTCTGCCGCTCCGAGCAGTGGGTGGCCGGCGTGGGGGCCGAGGCGGGCCTTGTCGATCAGCGATTGTGGGTGCTCGATCCGGAAGCCCACCGAGAAGGGCTTGGCTTCCATGAACACGCCCCGTTCGTGAAGCATCTCGAAGGTATCGCGGGCGCTGTGGCCGAGGGCGAGAACGACGTGGTTGCTGTGGAACTCGTCGCCGCTGGCGGTTTTCACGCCACGTACATGGCCGTCTTCGATGAGGATGTCGGTAACGCGCTGCTGGAAGTGGATCTCGCCGCCCAGTGCGCAGATTTCGGCGCGCATCGTTTCGACCATGCCGACAAGCCGGAAGGTGCCGATGTGGGGTTTGGATACGTAGAGAATTTCCGCCGGCGCGCCGGCCTTGACGAACTCGGTCAGAACCTTGCGGCCATAGTGTTTGGGATCCTTGATCTGACTGTAGAGCTTGCCGTCGGAAAAGGTGCCGGCGCCGCCTTCTCCGAACTGCACGTTGGATTCGGGATTGAGGGTATTTTTGCGCCACAGTCCCCAGGTGTCCTGGGTGCGCTCGCGCACGGCCTTGCCGCGCTCCAGCACGATAGGCCGGAAGCCCATCTGGGCAAGGATCAGTGCGGCGAAGATGCCGCAAGGGCCGAAGCCGATCACCAATGGCCGGTTGGCGACGTGCGTTGGCGCCTTGCCGACGAAGTGGTATTCCATGTCTGGCGTCGGCTTGACATGCAGATCGTCGGCGAATTTTTTCAGTAGCGCCGTTTCGTTCCGCGTTTCGACATCGACGATGTAGATGAACGACAACGAATGGCTCTTGCGTGCATCGTAGCTGCGCTTGAAGACGTTGACGCTGAGCAGGTCATCGGCGGCGATGCCGAGGCGCCGCGCGATGGCGGCGGGCAGGGCGTCTGCGGGGTGATCGAGGGGAAGCCGGAGTTCGGAGAGTCGCAACATTGGAGCATGGCGGGGGTTTGGCCCCGCAGATGGCGTTGGGGCTGCGATTTTATCCGGAATCCCTTCGTGGTGCTTTGGTAGAAAGCCGTAGTATGAAAGCCTGTATTACGAAATTTTCGAACAAGAGCGTGTCCCGTCTGCGGAGCCCGAATGAATCTCAAACATCTTTTCTATTTTTGGAAGACAGCGCGCAGCGGCGGTGTCGTGAAGGCCGGAGAGGCGCTGCACATCACTCCGCAGACCATCAGCGGGCAGATTCGCCTGCTGGAAGAGAGCCTCGATACTCAATTGTTTGCCCGCGACGGGCGGGCTCTGGAATTGACTCCGGCCGGGCGCTTGGCGATGGAGTACGCCGACGAGATGTTCTCGCTCAGCGCCGAACTGGAGCAGGCTCTTCGCCACCATCCCAAAGGGAGGCCGGTGGAGTTTCGGGTCGGCGTGTCGGATGCGGTGCCGAAATCCCTGGCCTACCGTCTCTTGCGGCCGGCGGTCGACCCGGCCGACCCGGTGCGCATCATCTGTCGGGAATGGAGACTGGACCGGCTGCTTGCCGATCTGGCGATCCATCGGCTCGATCTGGTGATTGCCGATTCGCCGATTCCGCCGTCGGTGGACGTGCGCGCCTATAACCATCGCTTGGGCGACTCCGGGCTGAGTTTCTTTGCCGCCCACGCCCTGGTGGAGCGATTGGACAAGCCTTTTCCTGCCTGCATGGCCGAACTGCCCACTTTGTTGCCGGGGGACGATTCCGCGATCCGGCGCAAGCTTCTGGACTGGTTGGATCGCAAGCGCCTGCGCCCGCGCATCGTCGGCGAGTTTGACGATACGGCCTTGATGACGGCATTCGGGCGAGCAGGGGTGGGTGCCTTTGCGGTGCCGACAGCCATTGAGCAGGAAACTTTGGCGGGCGGTGAGTTGGTCTTGCTTGGGCGGGCCGAGGAGGTACGGATCGAGTACTTTGCCATTTCGGTCGAGCGTCGTCTGACCCATCCCTGCGTGTTGGCCATTTCCGAGGCCGCCAAGGCCGGATTCGAATTGCTGGAGAGTGACGCTGACGCTTCTCTGCCCGTGTCCCGATAACAAAACGCCCTTGTCGAAGCCTGGCGGCTCGGACAAGGGCGGGGTCGGGTTGCCCGACGGTGCGATCAGTGGCGGATCAGGTGTTCTGCTGGATGCCGGCAACCAGCCAGCCGCCATTGCCTGCGCGTGGCTTGGTGAGGTGCCAGATTTCGTCGATGGATTCCGGCGATGCGTTGGCTTCCTCGCGCAGCAGGCCTGTGAAGCGGACGCTGACGATGTACCGGGCGGCTTCCTCGGTCACGTCGATGACTGCGGCGTTCAGCGAGACCACGTCGGTCTTCTGCTGTGCGTTGCCTTCGTCCATCCAGCTCATCTTGATCTCGGCGAACAGTTCCGGCGTGGTGTATTCCCGGATGTCGTCGAGATTGCGAACGTCGTTGGCGGCCTGCAGACGGATGAAGTTGACCTTGGCATTGCGGACAAAGGCTTCTACGTCGAAATCGGCAGGGATATTGCCAACCCCCGCAGTGGCAGGTGCGGCGGCGTTCTGGATGATTGTTCCTCCAGTTGCCTGGGTCGGCTGCGCGGGCTGATAGGTTTGCGACGCATTGCCGGTGTATTGCATGCCTCCCGCGCCAGCGAGCGCGGGTTGTCGTGCTGCAGCACGGCGACGCATAAAGAAGCCGATCAACATCATCGCCGCCACGGCGATCAGACCCATCATCATCATCGAGGCGAGTTGTTCGCCAAAACCGAAATGGGATGCCAACGCGGCCAGGCCGATACCGGCCGCGAGTCCTGCGAGGGGACCCATCCACGAGCGCTTCGGCTGGGCCGCCTGGGCGGCGGCCCCCGCTTGCTGGGCATTAGCCGGCGTAGCGGCGGCACCGGGAGCCTGGGATGGCGTCGCGGGGGTCGCATTTGTGGATTTGGGCTGGGTCAGCTCCTGGCGCTGCATGCCGGACGACTTTCCTGCGCCAAAACGTCGGGCCGCGTCGGCGTCGCCAGCTACCAGCGTGAGGCCTAGCGCCAGCGTGGCGCCCAGCAGGGCAAAGGATTTCATGCGTGTCTCCTGTAAATGGGGGATTAACCTTGTCAGCTTAGTTCGTGATGGCAATAAATAAAATCAGTATTGTTGGATCGTTTTGTTCGTAAAAAACTGATTGTTGGTTTGTTTGGCAGAGCGTTGAAAAAGTCTGGCCCCCTTCGACTTGAGTGGTTGGTCAGCGCTTCCACTCTGGCCCAACAATGCCGCATCGGGTGGGGGTGTCCATTCCATTGGTTCCCTTAAGCGGATGCTGGAACTTGAGGGTAATGGTCTCGTCGGGCACCTCCGACGGCGCCACTGCTTCCATCTCCGCCAGAAGGCGCTCCCGGCGAGCCTGCTGCTTCTTGTCGAAGCTCAGTGAGGCGAAGGTGGTTTGTTTCATCGTGAGAAGGCGTGATTCACGACATGGGCATTTTTCACTGCCTCGAATGGATCGGAGTTTCGTTATCAAATTTTTGATTTGAGAATGATCGGCGGGTATTTCAAGTGCCAGGAGCTGCTCGCAAGGCCACACAACGTAACGCGCGTGGGCTTTCCTGCGCTGCGATAAAGTTGATCTGTGTCAAAATGTCGCCCTTATCGCGGGGTATCCTTCCGCGGA
>CALMXT010000005.1 GCA_937871125.1 uncultured Zoogloea sp.
CTCTGCTACGCCATGGACGAACTGGTGAACAGCGCCGGCAAGCTGCGTTACATGTCGGGCGGCCAGTTCAGTTTTCCGCTTGTTGCGCTGGCCATGAGCGGGGCGGGCTGGGGCGTCGGCGCCCAGCACAATCACAATGTCGAGGCGTGGTTCGTTCATAGCCCCGGCCTCAAGGTTGTCATGCCGAGCAATCCGGCCGACGCCAAGGCGCTTCTTAAGGCGGCCATTCGCGACGACAACCCGGTTGTCTTCTTCCTCGATATCGGCCTGCTCTACCAACCGGGCGAAGTTCCGGACGGCGAACATGTCATCCCGCTCGGCCAGGCGGCCACCGTCCGCACCGGATCGGATGTCAGCCTGATTTCCTACGGCAAGACCGTGCTTCACTGCCTGCAGGCCGCCGAAGCGCTGGCCGGCGCTGGCATCGCCGCCGAGGTGATCGACCTGCGCAGCCTCAAGCCGCTTGACGAAGCCGCGATCCTTGCCACCGCACGCAAGACTGGCCGCGTGGTCGTCGTCCATGAAGCAAACCGGCTGTGCGGTGTCGGTGCCGAGATCGCCGCGCTTATTGCCGAGAAGGTCTTTCCCGCCCTCAAGGCGCCGGTTCTCCGCCTTGGCGGGCCGGATGTCCCGGTGCCGGCGAGCTTTCCGCTCGAACAGGCCACCGTTCCCCAAGTCGACGCCATTGCCGCCGCCGCCCGGCAGCTCTGCGCGCCACAAGCCGTTTAGTTCAACAAAAAAAGGAGTCGTACCATGAACCCCAACCTCAACGCCCTCGTCGCCGCTGCCTTCGTGTGCGGCCTCGCCCACAGCACGGCCCAGGCCGGCGAAGCCAATACCGGTCTCGTCAAGCGCGGAGCCCAGCTCGCCGCCTATGGCGGTTGCATCGATTGTCATACGCCTTTCAAGCTTGGCCCGAACGGTCCGGAAAAGGACATGGCACGCGGCCTTTCCGGCCATCCCGCCGAACTCGTCCTGCCGCCGCCGCCCAAGGTCGACGGTGCGTGGAACTGGAGCGGGTCGGCCAGCAATACCGCCTTCTTCGGTCCGTGGGGTACGAGTTACGCCAGCAACCTGACGCCGGACCGGGAGACCGGCATCGGTACCTGGAGCGAAAAGGAATTCATCCGGGCCATGCGCACCGGCACACACCTCGGCGCGGGTCGCCCCATCATGCCGCCGATGCCCTGGCGATCGGTCGGCTCGTTGCCCGACAAAGAGTTGCGCGCCCTTTTTGCTTACCTGAAAGCTCAAGCTCCGGTGAAGAACAAGGTGCCCGACTACCTGCCGCCAGCTTCGACAACGGGCCAATCGGCGAATGGAAAGACCGCAGGCTAAGCTCGGCAAGGACGCGGGCCCGTTACCCCGGCCCGCGCAGGTTTTCAATGCAGTCTGGAAAGCACATCCACCCTATCCAGGCAGCAGACAACGCGCCGATGGGAGGTCGCTGCCCGTCATCGGCTTGCCAGTCCGGGCTGATGCAGTGAGTGATGGGTTGCATCGCCCCGGAGCGCGTGGCAATGACTGTTGTCCGGCGGCGGTTCGGCCGGCCGATTCCCGTTTGCGCCTGCGGTCGCCCGTATGGGCGGTCGCAGCCTTCTCGTTTCGACTACGACGTGTGCGTCATACTTCTGCGGCAGGAAGGCATCAAGAACTTCGAGCAGGTGCAGTTCAACGTGCTGGTGGGTACGCAGGAAGCGCCGATGCGCCGATGATTTGAGCAATTCCGGTCAGGACGCTTTGCGCAGGGTCCGCCATCATCGGCCTCCGGAACACAGGAGACACAATGGACGATAACCGGGCAAAGGCCTATGCGGCGCGATTCGACAAGGTGCTGGACTACATCGAGGCGAACCTTGGCGAGACGCTCACCGTTGAACGCTTGAGTCAGGTGGCCAACTTCTCCCGTTTCCATTTTCACCGGCAGTTTGCCGATTACATCGGCGTTGGCGTGGCGCGTTACATCGTGCTGCTGCGGTTTAGGCGGGCGAGTCATCAGCTTGTCTTCAACCGCGGTGCGCGGGTGATCGACATTGCGCTGGAAGCCGGTTTCGAAAACCCGGAATCGTTCTCGCGCGCTTTCCGTCATACCTTTGGCCGCTCTCCGTCGGATTTTCGACGGAATCCGGATTGGGAGGATTGGCATACGCGCTATCGGTTCCGCATCCCGGAAAGGAAGCAGAACGTGCAGGTTGAGATTGTCGATTTTGAAACCACCCTCATCGCGGTAATGGCGCATCGCGGCCCCGTCGAGAAGGTCAATGATTCCGTTGCGCAGTTTATCGAGTGGCGCAAGGCAAGCGGGCTGTCGCCCAAGGACAGTGTCCGCACTTTCGGCATCGCCCATGACAACCCCGATACCACCGAGCCGGCGCAGTTTCGCTTCGATGTGTGTGGCGAGGTGGCGGCGGCGGTGCCGCCGAATCCCCAAGGCGTGACGACCGGGACGATTCCCGGCGGCCGTTGCGCGCGAGTGCGTCATCTGGGCTCGCATCAGCGCATCGCTGAGTGCATTTATCCTCTCTACCGCGATTGGCTGCCTGAAAGCGGCGAGGAGTTGCGGGATTTCCCGCTGTACTTCCACTATGTCAATCTGCTGCCGGATACGCCGGAAGGCGATCTGGTGACGGACATCTACCTGCCGCTCA
>CALMXT010000006.1 GCA_937871125.1 uncultured Zoogloea sp.
CGGGATGCCGGGTTGCCGAACAACTCCGTGAGGTAGGGAATCATCTTCTCCGCCACGCGGGGATCCACCGGCGTCGTCGCCGAGTAATCGAGGTAGATCGGAAACTTGAGCATCTTCATCTTCTCCGTACAGCAAAAATTTAAATCGTTCAGAAACTTAGACCGCCACCGCAGCCAGCGTTCGGAGGCTGGCGAGACTCTCGCCGAGCGCCTTCAAAAATCCATCCACATCCTGCTGCGAGCTGCCCGCACCGAGGCTGACCCTCACCGCGGCCCGCGCCAGACCGGCCTCCACGCCCATCGCCATCAGCGTATGCGACGGCTCCGGATTGGCGCTGGAACAGGCCGAACCGCTCGCCACCGCAAAACCCGCGCGATCGAGCTTGCCGACCAGCGTTTCGCCATCCACACCTTCGATTGCGAAAAAACTCGTGTTCGAGAGCCGCGCCGCGCCCGCCGAAAATATCCGCGCGCCGAACTGCGTCAAACCCGCCTCGAGCCGCCGCTGCAAGCCGGCCAGACGCAAGGCCCGTTCTTCCCGTGCCGTCACCGCGAGTTCGCAGGCCTTGCCGAATCCGACAAGCGCCATGACGTTCTCGGTGCCGGAACGCAGATTCCGCTCCTGACCGCCACCGGCGACAAGCGGCGCCAATTCCACCCGCTTGTCGAGGATCAACGCTCCCGCACCGAGCGGGCCGTATATCTTGTGAGCCGACACAGTGAGGCCATGCACACCGAGCGCCCGAAAATCCACTTCAATTTTGCCTAGCGCCTGCACCGCATCGCAGTGCATCCATCCGCCCTTGGCGCGAACCTTCGCCGCCAACGCCGCCACATCCTGAATCACGCCGGTCTCGTTGTTGGCGAGCATCACCGACACCAACCTGGGCTTGTCGGCCAGCAGCCCCTCGAAGGCCTGCAGGTCGATCCGTCCTTCGCCATCGACGGCAATCTGTTCGCTGCGCCAGCCGCTTCGCACCAGTTGCCTCGCCGGCTCACGCACGCAGGGATGCTCGATGGCACCGACCGCCACCAGCCCCGGCTTCAACAAGGCTGCCGCGCCCTTAAGAAAGAGGTTGTTGGCCTCCGAGCCGCCGCTGGTAAAAATAACCTCGGTGGAATGTGCATTTACCGCCGCCGCCACCTGCCCACGCGCTTCGTCGATCGCTTTACGGGCCGCCCGCCCGTATTCGTGCCGACTCGACGCATTGCCGAAACGCTCACCAAACCACGGCATCATCGCCTCACGCACCGCCGGATCGAGGGGGGTTGTGGCGTTGTGGTCGAGGTAGACCGGCATAAACATCAATCAGGCTCCGTCAGACTCAAGCCGTCGCGGAGGAGGTTGCACCCGGCTTGGACGCCGTACCGGGGCGCTCGTCGTGCAGCACCGCCACCTTGGGGTCGCTCGAACCCTGCTGCTCCACCAGATTGGCAAGCGTCACGGAATGCAAATATTCGTACATCCGCCGGTTGAGGTTGGTCCACAGGTCGTGTGTCATGCAACGGTGCTCACCCTTGCAGTTCTCCTTGCCACCGCAGGACGTGGCGTCGAGCGGCTCATCCACCGCCGCGATGATATCCGCCACGGTGATCGATCCGACATCCCGCGCCAACGCGTAGCCGCCGCCCGGTCCGCGCACGCTGCTCACCAGTTCAAAACGACGCAGCTTTCCAAACAGTTGCTCAAGATAAGACAGCGAAATCTTCTGGCGATCCGCAATGCCCGCCAGCGTGACCGGGCCGTCGGCACAGCGCAGCGCCAGATCAATCATTGCCGTCACGGCAAAACGACCTTTTGTGGTGAGTCTCATGGGGGCTCCCGGTCCTGACAAGAAATAGTTGAACGTTTCAGTCAACTTTACCAAACCCGACAAAATCGATCAACTATTTTCCAAGTGCTCGTCACGCGTCCGATCAATCCACCATCTTGCCCAACCCCTTTGGATCGAAGGCGTCGTCCGACCTGAGCGCACCATCGACGCGGATGCCGGCCTCGGCCAACGTATCCAGCAGCACGCGAATCCGCCGGTCGGTTTCGACCGCATGATCGAGCAGACCGTGCAGCGCCTTGGAAACCGGATCGTCCATGTCGCGCGTCACGCCGTAGGCGGTAAAGCCCATCTGCTCGGCCTTGGCTTCGCGAGCCCGTGCTGCATCGTCCTTGCCCGCCTCGATGACCCGTGCCGGATTGCCGACCGCCGTCGCACCTGCCGGCACCGGCTTGACGACCACGGCATTGGAACCGACCTTGGCGCCATCCCCCACCTCGAAGCCGCCGAGCACCTTGGCACCGGCCCCAATGACCACGCCGCGACCGAGGGTCGGGTGACGCTTCGCACCGCGATACAGGGATGTTCCGCCGAGGGTCACGCCTTGGTAGATCGTGCAGTCGTCGCCGACCTCCGCCGTCTCGCCGATGACCACGCCCATGCCGTGATCGATGAACACCCGCCGACCGATGGTCGCGCCAGGATGGATTTCGATACCGGTGAGCATCCGTCCGACATGGCTGGTGAACCGGCCCGCCCAGCAAAAGCCGCGCTTCCACGCCGCGTGAGCGATGCGATGCAGCCACAGAGCGTGCATCCCCGGGTAGCAGGTGAGCACTTCCCACCTTGAGCGTGCCGCCGGATCCCGTTCGAGAACGTTGGCCAGATCTTCACGCAGACGACTGAACATGAGAAAGAATTTCCTGAAATTGATTCGTGCGAGCCTTCGCCCAGCCCGCAGCATCGCGGGATTTGCACCGGTTTTAATTCCGACTATTTTAGTCTACTTTTGATGCTTCTCGAAGGCGGTCAACATCCCGCGCAGGATGTTGATCTCGTCCTTCTCCAGCCGGATACGCCCGAACAAACGGCGCAAGCGCGGCCATAGGCGCTTGGAGTTGGTCGGATTGAAGAAGCCGCTGGCAGTGATCGCCCGGTCGAGATGAGCATAGAAGCCCTCGATCTGATCGAAAGTCGCCGGCTCGAACTCCGCCCCCGGCGCTTCCCCCGGGTCGAGCGTCGCCATGCGCAACTCGTAGCACAGCAGTTGTACCGCCGCGCCGAGATTGAGCGACGAATAGGTTTCGCTCACCGGGATTTTCACCGGCATGTGGCACAGCGCCACGTCCTCGTTGGACAGCCCGACCGATTCGTTTCCAAAGACCAGCGCCACGTCCCCGTAGACCGTCCGCTGCACCAGATCGCCCGCCGCTTCCCGCGCCCATTTCATGGGCACGGCCATCTCGCGCCGCCGGGCCGTCATGGCCGCCGCGAAAACCGTACCTTCCAGCGCTTCGGCCAGACTACCGACAATCCGCGCATTGGCCAGAATGTCGTCCGCGCCCGCCGCACGGGCGGTGGCCACCGGATCGGGGAAAGCGTGGGGACTGACGAGCACCAGATGCGACAGACCCATGGTTTTCATGGCTCTGGCCGCTGCACCGATATTGCCGGGATGACTGGTACGGGAGAGGACGACACGCACGCGCTCAAGCGCGCCATCGTTGTTCATATTAAAATGTGCGGTTTCCCGAATTAGTGTCGACCGGTGGGCCATTCATGCCCGGGCCGGCAGACCTTGCCAGACACCCAATGCATCCCACTCTGAACATTGCCATCAAAGCCGCACGCCGTGCCGCCACCGTCATCAACCGGGCTTCGCTCGACGTCGACCTGTTGCGCGTCGAGTCGAAATCGCCCAACGATTTCGTGACGGAAGTAGACCGGGCTGCCGAAGAAGCCATCATCCAGGTACTCCGTGAGGCCTATCCGAGCCACAGCATTTTAGCAGAAGAGTCCGGCGAGACCGGCCCCGAGGCCGATACCGAGTACCAGTGGATCATCGATCCGCTCGACGGCACCACCAATTTCATCCACGGATTCCCCCAGTACGCGATCTCCATCGCCCTGGCCCGCAAGGGCGTGGTCGAGCAGGCGGTGGTCTTCGATCCGAACCGCAACGAGATGTTCACCGCATCGCGCGGCGGCGGCGCCTTCCTCAACGATCGCCGGATCCGCGTCTCCAAGCGCCTGCGTCTTCAGGACGCACTCGTCGGCACCGGCTTCCCGTACCGTCAGTTTGACAACCTCGACACCTATCTGGCGATCTTCAAGGAACTCACCCAAAAGACCGCCGGCCTGCGTCGCCCCGGCGCGGCGGCACTCGACTTGGCCTACGTCGCTGCCGGACGCCTGGACGCCTTCTGGGAATTCGGCCTATCGCCGTGGGACATGGCTGCCGGCAGCCTGCTGATTAGCGAAGCGGGTGGCTTGGTCAGCGATCTCGCCGGCGAATCGGACTACCTCCGCACTGGCAACATCGTCGCCGGCACGCCGAAGGTCTTCCCGCAACTGATGCAAGTCGTCCAGGGCCACTGCGCCGACAAGCTCTCGGCCTGAGCGATCCGATGAGCGTTGCCGCCCTGTTCCGCCTCGTACTGGCCGGCCTGCTTCTGGCCAGCCAGTCGGCCTTTGCCGGAACGGTGCTGATCTGGGGCGACAGTCTCTCCGCCGGCTACGGCCTGCGCCCCCCGCAGGCCTGGCCAGCGCTGCTGGAGCAGCGCATCGTCGATGCCCGCCTGCCCCACAAGGTGGTCAACGCCAGCATCAGCGGGGAAACAACCGCGGGCGGACGCAGCCGACTGCCCGCCGCGCTGCAGACCTACCGTCCTTCGCTCGTGGTCATCGAACTGGGCGCCAACGACGGCCTGCGCGGCCTGCCCGTTCCGGCCATGATCGCCAACCTCCAGGCCATGATCGACGCCAGCCGCGAGGCCGGCGCAAGGGTTCTGTTGATTGGCATGCGCATGCCGCCCAACTACGGCCCGGACTACACCTCCCGCTTCGAGAGAGCCTTTCAGGAACTGGCCAAAACCAACAAACTGCGCCTCGTTCCCTTCATGATGGAAGGTTTTGCCGACAAACCCGCCTATTTCCAGCGGGACGGCATCCACCCCATCGCCGACGCCCAGCCGCTCATCCTCGACACCGTCTGGCGCGAACTCAAGCCGCTGCTGCGCTGATCACGGCAGCCGCAACGAAGGGTTGTGGCCCTTCACCGCACAAATCCGCTGAATGACCGCCTGCTTTGGCTCGGCGACCTCGCCCTGCTCATAGGCCAGCACAGTACAGGCGCCCGCCACGCGCTCGAAGAGCTCGTGAGAGCGAAGCAGAAAATCCGGATTGCTCGGCTTGCCGAAGCGCTCGTTGCCGACCATGAAAGTCTCGTAGATCAGCACACCACCGTGATTCAACGCCGTCAGCAGCAAAGGCAGGCGCGGACGAAACAAATAATTGGTCACCACGATCGCATCGAAGCGGCGATCGGCATAAAGCCAAGGCTCTTCCTCGAGATCCGCCTGGCGGGTTGTCAGATGCGGTACGCCGGCCAGCAACTCCAGTGCCACCGCATCCCGGTCCACCGCCTCGACGCGGAATCCCTTGCTTGCCAGCCAGCGCGCATGTCGCCCGCTGCCACAGGCGAAATCGAGCACTTCCCCACCTGCAGCAATCAGCGGTGCAAAACGGGTGACCCACGAAGACGGGGTCAGCGAAGCAGAATGGCGTATCGACACACGAAACCTCCCGGAATGTTGTTCGTCCTGCCCGGCAACAGATTCAGACCCGCTCCCCGGAAGTCAGAGAGACACGGCGACGGGCGAGTTCCCCTGATATGCCCACCGTCGAAAAACGGTCGACCCCCAATAAAAA
>CALMXT010000007.1 GCA_937871125.1 uncultured Zoogloea sp.
GCCCAAGGCTACAAGCCGGTCGGCAAGGATTTTCCGGTATTCCTCCATCCGCGCACGCATGAGGAATACGCGCTGGCGCGCACCGAGCGCAAGACGGCGCCCGGTTACGCCGGTTTCGTCTTCCACACCGATCCGGCGGTGACGCTCGAAGAAGACCTTGCGCGGCGCGACCTCACCATCAACGCCATCGCCCGCGCGGCCGACGGTACCTTGGCCGATCCCTACGGCGGCCAGCGCGATCTGGCCGGGCGGATTTTTCGCCATGTCAGCCCGGCTTTTGCCGAAGACCCGGTGCGCATCCTGCGTCTGGCCCGTTTCGCCGCGCGTTTTGCCGATTTCCGCGTGGCGCCGGAAACCCTCGCGCTGATGCGCGGCATGGTGGCGGCCGGCGAGGTGGACGCGTTGGTGCCCGAGCGCGTCTGGCAGGAAATCGCCCGCGGCCTGATGGAGGCCCGCCCGTCGCGGATGATCGAGGTGTTGCGCGACTGCGGCGCGCTGGCCCGTCTGTTGCCCGAACTGGAGCGCCTGTTCGGCGTGCCCCAGCCGGCCGAACATCATCCTGAGGGCGATTGCGGCGCGCATCTGTTGCTCGTGCTCGATCGGGCCGCTGCGACCGCCCAGCCGCTGGCGGTGCGCTTTGCCTGCCTGCTCCACGATCTCGGCAAGGGCACGACATCGCCCGACATCCTGCCCCACCACTATGGTCACGAGGCCGCCAGCGAACGGCTTGCCCGGCAGGTGTGCGAGCGCCTCAAGTGCCCCGCCGATTGTCGCGATCTGGCCCTGATGGTGGCCCGCGAACACGGCATCGTGCATCAGGCGCAGGTGCTGCGTGCCGTCACCGCGGTCAAGCTCGTCGAGCGCTGCGACGGCCTGCGCCGCCCCGAACGTTTCGCCGCGTTGCTCGATGCCTGCGCCTGCGATTTCCACGGCCGCGGCGGCAACACCGAGCGTCCCTATCCCCAGCGCGAGCGCCTGCTCGCCGTGCTGGCCGCAGTGCGCGGCGTCGATGCCGGCGCCATCGCCCGCGGCCTCGCCGACAAGTCGCGGATTCCCGCCGAAGTGCACGCAGCCCGTGTTGCGGCGGTCAAGGCGCTGGTCTCCGCCAATGAAGCGCAGGACACGATTGTTGACATTTCTGTCGCCGGCGCCCGCCAGTAATTCCGCGTTCCAAGCACCGAAGGGCAGCATACAATGCCGCCCAGTTATGCCCGCCACCCGCGCTTTCCCTGCACTTCTCCCCCTGATCCGGCGGATTGCCGCGTGGGCGCTTCTCGCCGGTGTCGTCACGGCCGCCCACGCTACTCAGCCGATTCCTGCGTTTGCCGACGTCAAGGCCGCTGCGACACCCTCGGTGGCCGTGCTGCTCGCCCGCGACGGCACGCCGCTGGCCGAACGACGGGTGGACATGCATGTGCGCCGTCTCGAGTGGGTGGGGCTGCACAGCCTGTCGCCGGCCCTCAAGGAGGCGCTGCTGGCGGCGGAGGACAAGCGTTTCTTCGAACATTCCGGCGTCGATTGGCGAGCCTTTGCCGGCTCCCTGTGGCACAACCTCTGGTACGACCGCAAGCGCGGCGCCTCCACGCTGTCGATGCAGCTGGCCGGGCTTCTCGATCCGGAACTGGCGCTCGGCCGCGACGGCGCACCGCGCCGCTCCCTCGGCCAGAAATGGGACCAAGCCCTCGCCGCCAAGGCGCTCGAAGCGCGCTGGACCAAGGAGCAGATCCTCGAGGCCTACCTCAATCTGGCGCCGTTCCGGGGCGACCTGCAAGGTGTGCATGCCGCGTCGCGGGCGCTGTTCGGCAAGTCGCCGACCGAAATCGGCCGGCCGGAAGCGTTGATCCTTGCCGTCCTGCTGCGCGGACCCAACGCCCATGCCGATCACGTGGCCCAGCGCGCCTGCGTTCTGGCTGCGCAGATCAACGCCCCGTCGGCCTGTGGGCCGGCTCGGCGGATTGCCGACAGTCATCTCGATCGCCAGCAGACCGGCCCGCGTTGGGAGCTGGCTCCCCATGCGGCCCGCTTCATGCTTCACCAGGCCGGCGAGCGGCTTGTCAGCACCCTCGACGCCGATGCGCAGCGCCTCGTTCTGGCCGCAGTGCGCCGGATCGGCAGCGGCGAGGCGGCGGCGGTCGTCGTCGACAATGCCAGCGGCGGGGTGATCGCCTATGTCGGCGCACCGGAGGCGGCGCTGCCGGACCAGGCCGTTCTGCTGCGCAGCGCCGGCAACCTGCTGGCGCCCTTCGCCTACGGCCTTGCGCTGGAGCGCCGTCAGCTGACCGCCGCCAGCCTGCTCGAGGAGCCCCTCGCCAACCATGCGCCGACCCTGCCCGACGAGCGTTTCTGGGTCAGTGTCCGGCGGGCTCTGGCCGACGGCTACAGCGAGCCTGCCCAGACCGTGTTCCGGATGGTTGCCGACCAGTTGCCCGAACGCCTGCGTCTGGCGGACCTCGAAACGACCCGGGCTGGCGGGGCGGATATCGGCCTGATCCAGCTTGCCGGGCTTTACCGCAGTCTTGCCAGCGGTGGCCTGTGGCTGCCGCCGCACCTTGTCGCCGGGCCGGAACGGACGCCCCGCCGCCTGCTGCGGGCCGAGGCTGGTTTCATCGTGGGCGATATTTTGGTGGAGCCGGAGGTGGACGGTAATCCGCAGCCTTTCGTCTTTCGCCAGTATGTGCCCGACGGGCGCGAAGCGCTGACGGTCGGATTTTCGGATCGCTACAGCCTTGCCCTGTGGGCGGCCGGCACGCGGGCTACGCCGGCCCAGGCCAGTGCGGCCTGGCATGAGATTCTGCGTGGCTTGCACCGCAATCAGGCGCCGCTTCGGCCGGTGCCGCCGCCGGGCGTGGTGTCGACCCTCGTGGCTTTCGAGCCGCCGCTGGAGAATGCGCGCCGGGAGTGGTTTATCCGCGGCACCGAGGTGGACCGGGTGGCCTTGCCGCGCAGCCTGCCGCGTATCGCCCAGCCCGCCAACGGTGCGTTGGTGGATGCGATGGCACTGGTCGACGACAGCAGCTTCCGGATCGGCTTCGAGGCCGCCCGTGCGCCGCTCGGTGCATGGTGGCGGCTTAACGGCGAGCGCTTCGGGGATGCCGCTGGCAGCAACGGGAACCGCAGCACCTGGCGTCCGGTGGCCGGTCGTCATGTGCTCGATCTGATGAGCGCCGACGGGCAGCTGCTCGACAGTGTCACCTTTGCGGTGCGCGCACCGCTCGAGGGCGAATCAAAACCAGCGGATCAGCAGCCCCGCCAGTAGCGACAGCAGCAGGGTGCTCGTCAGCGGAATGTGAATGTGACGCCCGAAAACGTCAAAGTGCAGGTCTCCGGGCAGATGTCCGAATCGCCAGCGGCGCACCGACAGGCTTGAACCAAGCCCCGATAGCGCCGCCAGCAGCACGATCACCAGCAACCACTTGAGCATCGTTCTTCATCCGTTTTGCCCCAAAGCCGGGATTTAACCCTATTTTGATCGCGGGCGTGCCATGCGCCACGAGTGCCCGTGGCCCGCTCGGGCGCATCGGTGCGTTGCAGGGAGTCGGCTCCGGGCGTCTATTCCGCTTTCTTCCTGGGCTGGTGTGCTGTAAGTTCTGCGCCTACAACAAAACAATTACTGAGAATAGCCCATGATCCCCAGCTTCGCTCCTGTGAGCCGACTGTTCCTCCGTGCGGGAGCCACTGTATGAATCGCTCCCGTTTCGGCGATCTGGAAGTCCTTTGCCAAACTCCGACCGGCAAGGCCCGCGAAACGCCGCTGTTGTTCATCCACGGTGCCTACACCGGGGCGTGGTGTTGGAATGAAGCTTTCATGCCGTGGTTTGCCGAACAGGGCTACATCTGTTACGCCCTGTCGCTTTCCGGTCACGGCCAAAGCCGCGGACGAGCCTACCTCGACAGCTTTTCGATCTCCGACTACGTGGACGACGTGACCGAAGTCGTCTCCAAGCTGTCGGCGCCGCCGGTGCTGATCGGCCATTCGATGGGTGGCATGGTGGTGCAGAAATTCCTTGAGCGGCAATCGGCGCCCGGCGTGGTCCTGATGTCGTCGGTGCCGCCGCAGGGGCTGCTCGGCTCGGCCTTCGGGCTGGCCTTCTCGAGGCCCCACCTGCTGGGCGACCTCAACCGCATCATGGGTGGCGGTCGGCCGCAGATGGAAACCTTGCGCGACGCGATGTTCCACGAAACCATGGAACTCGAACGCCTGCAGCGCTATTACCACCTGTGTCAGCCCGAATCCCACCGGGCGATCTGGGACATGTCGCTGTTCGATCTGCCTTCCCTGTCGCGCACCCATCGTCCGCCGATGCTGGTGCTGGGGGCCGAGCACGACGTATTGATTCCGCCGGACCAGGTCCAGATGACCGCGCTGCGCTACGAAGTCGAAGCTACGATCCTGCCCGAACTCGGTCACGGCATGATGCTCGAGACCGACTGGCGCATCGCCGCCGATCCGATCCTGAGCTGGCTTGAAAGTGAAGGTCTGTAAAGCGGGCTGAAACCGGTCGCTTCCGTGAACTTCGTCATTGCGCGGTGGCGCTCGCTGGTCCATCCTTGAATCATGCGACCGGCGGAACGAATGGCCCGAACACCAGGGCGCCGCCGGAGTCCCTTCAACCTTTGGAGGCCGCAGCCGTTAAAGACAACAAGGGGATCGTTTTTTCACCCCGGAACGGAGGCCGAAATGGTGATCAGCATGGATATGGAAAGCGGTGAACGGAGTTACCAGGAGCCGGAATGCGATGTTTCGCCGGCATACGATGACGAGGTCTTGAACGCCAACCTGCTGCCACCGGAGTTGGCGCTCGGCTTGCAGGAAATTCCGCTGGCGAGCCATGGGGCACGTCCGGTGCCAGTCGATGTGGATGCCTTTCTGAGCGCGGTTTATCGTTTCCAGGAATAGGATTCCACCGATACAGCTTTGCCGAAGTGCAGCTATAAGGGCTTGCCGGATCGCTCCGGCAAGCCCTTTTCATTGGCTCGCGAACCGTTCTACAGCGCGTGCAGCCGGTCGCCGCGCAAAAAACCGATCAGCGGCTGTTCGATGCCGCGACCCATTGCGATGACTTTGAAGAGCTCGCCCATTTCGTGGGGGCCGGTGAGACGTTGTACCGCCTTGGCGGAGCGGATGTAGTCGGGGCTCGTTTCCGGTGCCCGGCGGGCCAGACAGGCCAGCACGCCGCAGTTGAACAGCAGGTTGGCCTGGTCGGTGTAACCGAGCACGTCGAGGCCCGCTTCGAAGCCTGCTTCGGCGATGGCGGTGAAATCAACGAAGGCCGTGATGTCATTGAGCCCCGGCCACAGGAAGGGATCGCCGTGGGCGTGGTGACGGAAGTAGCACAGCAGCGTGCCGGTGCTGCGGCTGTCCAGGTAGTATTCGGCGCGGGGATAGCCGTAGTCGACGAGCAGCATGGCGCCTTTGTCGAGGCGCTTTGCCAGTTCGGCGATCCAGGCCCGGCCGGCGAGGTTGAGTTCGCTGACATACTCGCCTTCGGAGGGCAGCGGGCGGGCGAGGGCTTCCGCCGCCTCCGCCACCTTGCCGCTCACCGGGCGGTCGGCCCAGACGAACTGCCCGGATTCGCCCAGCGCCACGCCACGCTCGAAGATGCCGTCGGCACGCCAGGCGACGATGTGTACCGGCATGACGTCGAGTACCTCGTTGGCTAACAGCGCCCCGGAAAAATGCTCGGGCAGGCTGTCCAGCCAGCGCACGCGAGGCGCCAGATGGGGCACCTTTGCCGCAAGGGTGTCGAATTGGCGTTCGCGCAACTCGCCGGATACTTCCAGGATGGCATAGCTCTCCGGCAGTGCGCCGCGGAGTTCCAGTTCGAGCAGCAGGTCGGCGGCCAGCAAACCGGTGCCGGCGCCGGCCTCTATGATGTGCGGCGCCGACAGTTCCATTATTTGCTGAATCTGGGTGGCGATTGCCTGACCGAACAGTGGGGTGAGTTCCGGCGCGGTGATGAAGTCGCCCCCGGCGCCGAACTTGCGGGCGCCGCCGCTGTAGTAGCCGAGAGCCGGTGCATAGAGGGCTTCGGCCATATAGGTGGCAAAGGAGATCCAGCCTCCCTGGTCTTCGATCAGACTGTGCAGGCGGGCGACGAGATGCCCGCTCTGTTCTAGCGCTTCGGGCGAGGGCTGGGGCAGGTTCATGGGGGCCAAGGGTGGATAAAAGCGGTCATTTTACCTGTCCGTCCGCGCATGCCGGCAACGATGCGCTCGGGGTTATGACGTAAGGCTATTTCCGGCTTCTTGAAATACGCGAAAACTAGCGGCAAGGGCTTCAAAGCGCGGGCGAATTTCCCCTTGGGGCCGTATCATTACGCACTCCTCATCCGGATGCTCCTGGCTCACCATGAATCGACAGGCAGTGGCGCCCGTGGTCCTTGTGACTGGCGGTGCCAAGCGCGTTGGCGCAGAAATCGCTCGACAACTGCATGCCGCCGGCGCACGGGTGGCGCTGCATTGCCGCCACTCGCGTCTCGACGCAGACCGGCTCGCAGCCGAGTTCAACGAACTGCGTCCGGCGTCGGCGCTGGTGCTGCATGCCGATCTGCTCGATTGCGCCAGTCTGCCGGGCTTGGTCGAGGCGCTGGTCGGACATTTCGGCCGTCTCGACGGCTTGGTGAATAACGCGTCGAGCTTCTTTCCGACGCCGATCGGGCAGATCGACGAGGCGGCTTGGTCGGATCTGGTCGGTTCCAACCTCAAGGCGCCGCTGTTTCTCTCTCAGGCCGCGGCGCCCTGGCTGCAGGAAAGCGGCGGTGCGATCGTCAATATTGTGGACATCCACGCCGAACGCCCCCTGAAAGGCTATCCCCTTTATTGCGCAGCAAAGGCGGGCCTGCTCGGTCTGACCCGTGCGCTGGCGCTGGAACTGGCGCCGCGGGTGCGGGTGAACGGCGTGGCGCCGGGCCCCATCGAGTGGCCAGACGACGGGCAACTGCCCCTCGCGGAGCGGGAGGCCATCGTCGCCCACACATTGCTTGGCCGCGTCGGGGAGCCGTCGGACATCGCCCGGACGGTCCGTTTTTTGCTGTTCGATGCGCCGTATATCACAGGCCAGATCATTCCGGTCGACGGTGGCCGTAGCGCCCATTTATAACGTATTTAACATTTATGGCGGACCGATGATTTTTCGGCCAGCTTATAATCAACGGACATTTAATCGAATGGAACAAGTTGTGGCATCTCCCGCCCCGGTGGCGACCGGCATCCCGGACACGGAATCCCGTTTCTCCAACTCCTTTCTGCGCCTGAAAAAGCACTTGATGCGCCGGACGGGGGAGGCCATCGTCGATTACGGCATGATTGTCGAAGGCGATGTGGTGATGGTTTGCGTCTCGGGCGGCAAGGATTCCTTCACCTTGCTTTCCCTGTTGCTTTCCCTGCGCGAAAAGGCGCCGATCGACTTTCGGATCGTGGCGATGAACCTCGACCAGAAGCAGCCGGGTTTTCCCGACGACGTGTTGCCGGCCTACTTCGAGTCCATTGGCGTCGAATACAAGATCGTCACCGAAAACACCTACAAGATCGTCAAGGACAAGATTCCCGAAGGCAAGACGACTTGCTCCCTGTGTTCGCGCCTGCGCCGCGGCATCATCTACCGTACCGCGAAGGAGCTCGGCGCGACCAAGATCGCCCTCGGACACCACCGCGACGACATGATCGAAACCCTGTTTCTGAACATGTTCTTCGGCGGCAAGATGAAGTCCATGCCGCCCAAACTGGTGAGCGACGACGGCCAGAACGTGGTGATCCGCCCGCTTGCCTACTGCTCCGAGAAGGACATCGAGCGGTTTGCCCGCGGCATGCAGTATCCGATCATTCCGTGCAACCTTTGCGGCAGCCAGGAAAATGCCCAGCGCAAGCAGATCAAGGCCATGTTGCGGGATTGGGACAGCCGCTTTCCCGGCCGCATCGTGTCCATCGCAACGGCCCTCAAGAACGTCGTGCCATCCCATCTGGCGGATGGCAACTTGTTCGATTTCCGCGGTGTATCGAGCGGAACCGATGTGAAGCAGGGCGATATCGTTTTCGATGCGCCCGAGCTGCCGGTTCCGCCTGCAGACCCTTCAGCCATCCCGATCGGGATATGGAGAACCTAGAATCCATGGATCGTTCCTCAGTTTTTTCCGGCATTCTGCGGAGTTCGCTATGTCTGCATCGAGCCCGCAGTCGTTTCATCGGAGTCTGCGACGATGGCTGAGCAAGCTTCTACCCGCTGCGTCTTGTATGCCGATATCGCCGGTGGCGTGAGGCTGGCGGTCAAACTGGGCGAGGCTGAGGCCGGCTATGCGGTTGAGCGTTGCCTGAATCGCATGTCGCGCTGTGCCGAAGCTTATTCGGCGAGCGCGCTGGAGTTGCGCTCCGATGCGCTCGTGGCGCATTTTCCGGACGCGGACTCGGCCCTGCTGGCGGCGCGCGAGATGCGCGAGCGGGTGCGTGCCCTGCCGCCGATGAGCGGTATCAAGCTGGTGCTGCGGGCGGGTGTCGTACCCGAATCGGAAAGTGAGACGGAGCAGGAAGATCCCGAAAAAATGGCGGCCCTCCTGGTCGAGAGCCATAACCCCGACAGCATTGCCGTGTCGGAGAGCCTGAGCCAGCGCCTGTCGCCTTCGATGCGCCGCATGCTGGGCCGGTTCGGGGAGTCGAGCGGTGCCGTTCCCTTCCCCGTGCTCGAACTGGGCGATGCTCCGCCGCCTACTCCGGCCGAGTTGCGGCAGGATGCGATGCAGTCACAGAAGTTGCTGCGGGTGAGTTTTCGCGGGCAGAGCTGGGTGATCGATACGGCGCACCCAACATTGCTCTTCGGACGCGAGACCGGTAACGACATCGTCGTCTCCGATCCGCGCGTGTCTCGTCAGCACGCGCGCATCGAACTGCGGAACGGTATGTTTTACCTCGCCGATTCGAGCACCAACGGCACCTATCTGCTGGAGGAAGGTTCTCCCGAGCACTGCATCAAGCGCGAAGAGTTCGCGCTTTCGGAGAAGGGGCACATCGGTTGCGGCTTCTCGGTGGGCGACAACATGCTCGATGCGGTGGCCTTCGCCCTCGATTGAAGGCGCGTCGAGCCGATCAATGCAAGAGAGCCCCGCGGGGCTCTCTTCTTTTTTGGGAGGGAGGACGTCAGCCCTTGAGGCAGTCGCTCATGAATTTCTTGCGCTCGTCGCCCTTCAGTGCCTTTTCGCCCGCCTCCTTGTTACAGGATTTCATCTTGTCCTGCTGAGTGGCCTTGGCGGCGGGCTTGGCAGACAGGCATTCCTTCATGAAGGCCTTGCGTTCGTCGCCCTTCTTGTCGGTGGCGGACGCATTGCATTCCTTCATTTTGTTCTGTTGCGCGGTGGCAGCGAAGACATTGGGTGCCAGGCTGGCGGCAAACATGGAAACGGCAACGCTCAGGATCAGTTTTTTCATCTGCTCACTCCTCGGTAGGCGATTTTTCGGGACAGCGACAGCATCATAAACGGTGTGTGCCGCGTTCCGTTGACGTCGGGGCCGTCAACGCAGGCGGCCAGCGCGGTTTTCGATTTTCAGAAACCGCCTTCTTCCATCGCCTGTCGTTGACGGTCTACAAAGTCCTGAGTCGAGTCGATGCCGCGCAACAACAGGATTGTCGAGCGTACCGCGGCTTCGAGTAGCACCGCTACGTTGCGACCCGCGGCCACCGGCAGGATGACGCGCCGGAGCGGCACGCCGAGAATCGTTTGCTGCTCGCTGTCCAAGGTAAGGCGAAGGGGGTCTTCCTGACCCGGCTGGCGACGCTGCAGGTGCACCACGAGTTTGAGTTTCATTTTCCGCCGGCAGGCGGTCTCGCCGAAAATCGTGCGGATGTTGAGGATGCCGAGACCGCGGACTTCGATCACGTCCTGGAGCAGGGGCGGACAGCGCCCTTCGAGTACGGTGGGGGCGATCCGCGAGAATTCGACGATGTCGTCCGCGACCAAACCGTGACCGCGGGAGATGAGTTCCAGCGCCAGTTCGGACTTGCCTGCACCCGAGTCGCCGGTGATGAACACGCCCAGTCCGAGGACGTCCATCAGCACGCCGTGCAGTGCGACCCGTTCGGCGAGCTTGAGCGACAGGTAGCTGCGCAGCATGTCGATCACGTTGGCGGCCGGCAACGGGCTGGCGAAAAGGGCTACGTCGTCGTTGGCGCAAAGGGTGCGCACCATGCTCGGAATATCCTCGTCATCGGCGACGATGATGGCCGGCGGCCCGTAGGAAAGAATGTCCCGGATATGGTGGATGACTCGCTCGCGGGTCTGGCGGCGGGCCCAGGCGAGCTCCGACGAGCCGAGGATCTGCAGGCGGTCGGGGTGGATCAGGTTGAGGTGGCCCACCATGTCGGCGGGCCAGATGCGGTCTTCGGAGACGGATATGCGCGTGTCGAGGCTGCCGCAGATGTGGCGCAGTCTCAGGCGTTCGAGGTTGTCGTCAAACAGCCGCGCGACTGTTGTCTGGCGCATCGCTGCCCCACTGGACGAAAAGATCGTGGGCCGATTGGGCGTCCGGAGCATTCAGAAGCTGTTCACGGAAGGCCCGGTCGCTGAACATCTGGGCGAGTTCGGAGAGGAGCTGCAGGTGATGCTCATTGGCCTGTTCGGGAACCAGCAGGACAAAAAGCATCGAGACTGGACGGCCGTCGGGCGCATCGAAGGGAACCGGTTCGGCGAGACGGATAAAGGCGCCAAGGGCGTCTTTGAGGGTTTTGATGCGGCCGTGGGGAATGGCGATACCCTGTCCAAGACCGGTCGAACCGAGCTTTTCACGGGCAAACAGACTGTCGAAGACGGTGCTGCGGGCGATGCCGTGATTGTTCTCGAACAGCAGGCCGGCTTGCTCGAAAGCGCGCTTCTTGCTGCTCGCCTCGAGGCCGACGACGACATTGGTCGCGGGCAATAATTTGGCGATGAGATTCATACGTGGACTCTCCTGCGCTCGGTCTGGGCCGGGACAGGTTTCCGGTGAGGGACGATGCTGGAAGATCCGGGGCAGATGCCGCCGGGGCCGTTGTGTCAGTTGGGGCGCATTATAGCCACAACGGTCCCGGGGAAAAGGGCATTACTTGTGCCGTCGATCAGGATTCGGCCAAGTGCTGCTTGAACGATTCATGGCCGTGATCGGCGGCCTTGTCTTTGTATTTCAGAACCTGCCGGTCGAGCTTGTCGATCAGGGCGTCAATGGCGGCGTACATGTCGGCGTCTTCGTTTTCGACGTAGATGTCCTTGCCGCGGACGTGTACGGTGACTTCAGCCTTCTGACGCAGCTTCTCCACCGAGAGGATCACGCCGACGCTGGTGACGTTGTCAAAATGCCGGATCACGCGGTCGAGTTTGGTGGTGACGTATTCGCGGATGGCCGGAGTCACTTCGACGTGATGCCCCGTGATGTTGAGGTTCATGATTCTTACCTTTCTGTCAGATGGTTTTACGCAAACTGACCGGCGGGATATCGAGAGACTCGCGGTACTTGGCAACCGTCCGGCGAGCTAC
Source organism: uncultured Zoogloea sp. (assembly GCA_937871125.1). Taxonomy (GTDB): domain Bacteria; phylum Pseudomonadota; class Gammaproteobacteria; order Burkholderiales; family Rhodocyclaceae; genus Zoogloea. Next base: position 11,493 of record CALMXT010000007.1, read on the forward strand.
GACGATACCCTGCTGGCCCAACAACTCGGCAATCCTGGCGTCGGACAAGGGTTTTTTCTTGTCTTCGGCGGCGACCAACTGTCGGAGAAGCGCCCGAATCGCCGTCGAGGACGCCGCCCCACCACTGTCGGTGGCGACGTGACTGCCGAAAAAATGTTTGAACTCGAAAATGCCCCTCGGTGTGGCCATGTACTTTTGGGTGGTCACCCGTGAGACGGTGGATTCGTGTAGATCCAGTTGTTCTGCGATTTCCCGCAGGGTAAGCGGGCGCATTGCCACATCGCCATAATCGAAGAACTGGCGCTGGCGGTCAACGATCGCTTGCGAAACGCGTTGGATGGTGTCGAAACGCTGCTGCACATTCTTGATCAGCCAGCGGGCTTCCTGGAGATGGCTGGAGAGGGAGCCGCTCGCACCGCGGTTGTCGCGGAGGATCTGAGCATAAAGGTTGTTGATGCGCAGACGCGGCATGGCGTCGGGGTTCAGGTTGACCACCCAGGTGTTGCGTACCTTGCGCACAACCACATCGGGTACCACATAACGGGTGTCGGACTGGGCAAAGCGGGAGCCCGGTCGGGGGTCCAGGCTGAGAATCAGGGCGTGGGCTTCGCGCAGTTCGTCGTCGTTGCAGCGCAGCGCGCGCTTGAGCTTGAGGAAGTCCCGTGCGGCGAGTAGTTCGAGGTGTTCGGCAACGAGGGCGAGGGCGAGGTCGCGGGCGCGGCTCGCCGGCAGGGGACGCAACTGCAGCGTCAGGCATTCGCTGACGTCTGTAGCGCCGATGCCGGCCGGGTCGAGGCTCTGGATCTGGCGCAGGGCGATGGTGAGGTCGTCAAGGTCGACCTCGTGTTCGGGTGGCAACAGCGGAAGCAGGTCTTCGAGGGACTGGCTCAGGTAGCCGTCGTCGTCGAGCGCTTCGATCATGAAGCGGACCAGCGCGCGGTCGCGGTCGGTAAGCGGGGTGAGTGCGATCTGGGCGTCCAGGTGATCGCGCAGCGAGGGTACTGCGGCCTGGAATTCCTGAAAGTCGGTGTCGTCGTCATCGTCGCGCTGGCCGCTGCCGGAGCCCTGCCAGTCGCCGCCTTCGCTGCCGATGTCGAAATCGCGGTCGGGCTCGCGTTCCTGCTCCCGCTCGGATTCCCGGGCCTGATCCTGCTCGCGCTCGTGAGCGGCCTCGCTGCCCGCCGGCGCCACGGGGCCGGGGGCCTCGACGCGGCTGGAGCCGAGGTCGGCCTCGGGCTCGTCACGTTCGATCATCGGGTTCTCGAGCAGGACTTTTTCGATTTCCTGGTTGAGTTCGAGGGTCGATAGCTGGAGCAGTTTGATGGACTGCTGCAGCTGGGGCGTGAGAGCGAGGTGCTGGGAGAGTTTGAGCTGGAGGCTGGGCTTCATGAGTCGGATGATGCCTCAGAGCCGGAAGTGCTCGCCGAGGTAAACCTGACGAACCTGCTCATTGCGGACGATTTCGTCGGGCCGGCCGCTGGCCAGCACTTCGCCGGCATTGATGATGAAGGCGCGGTCGCAGATGCCGAGGGTTTCGCGGACGTTGTGGTCGGTAATGAGGACGCCGATGCCCTTTTCCTTGAGGAAGCGGATGATCTTCTGGATGTCGATGACGGCGATCGGGTCGACACCGGCGAAGGGCTCGTCGAGGAGGATCAGACGCGGAGCGGTGGCCAGGGCGCGGGCGATTTCACAGCGGCGCCGTTCGCCGCCGGATAGGGAAATGGCGGTGTTGTCGCGCAAGTGCTCAATGCCGAGTTCGCCGAGCAACTCTTCGAGGCGCGCGGCGATCTGGGGCTTGGTGAGGTTCTGCAGTTCGAGGACGGCCTGGATGTTTTCGGCCACCGTGAGTTTGCGGAAGACGCTCATTTCCTGCGGCAGGTAGGACAGGCCGAGGCGGGCACGCTGGTGGATCGGGCGATGGGTCAGCACCTCGTCGTCGAGAGTGATCTCACCGCCGTCGGCGGCGACCAGACCGACGATCATGTAGAAACAGGTGGTCTTGCCGGCGCCGTTGGGGCCGAGCAGGCCGACCACTTCGCCGCTGCCGACGTCGAAGGAGACGTCGTGGACGACCGTTCGGGCTTTGTATTTCTTGCGCAGGTTGTTGACTTTAAGCAGGCTCATCGCCGGAGTGTTCTTTCAGGACTTTACGAATGATGTCGGTCGAAAAGCCGCGACTTTGAAGGAATCGGGCCTGTCGCGTCCATTCTCGCGCGTCTGCCGGCAGTTCGGCGAATTTTCGGCGGGCGATGTCGCGGGCTCGATCGAGTTCGCTGTCGCCGCAATTTTCGGCGATCGCATCGACGATCTGCTCGGCGCCGACGCCGCGCCGCGCCAGTTCGAAACGGAGCCGGGAGGCGCCGAAACGGGCTGCCTTGGCGCGCACGTAGGCGTCGGCGAAGCGGGTGTCGGAGAGCAGGCCGAGTTCGACGAGCCGGTCCAGCTCGGCATCCACTTCGTTTTCGCTACCGAGCCCGGCCAGCTTGCGGGCGAGCTCTGCGCGGGAGTGCTCTCGCTGTGCGAGGCAGCGCAGTGCTCGTTCGTGCAGGCTCATGGCCATGGCCCGGCGCCGCCCTGGATGCGCGTTAAGCCGCGGCGGAGGCTGCCGGTGCCGCGATGGCAGCCATTTCGGGCAGGTGGACGGCGGCGCGGATCTTGTTTTCGATCTCGCGGGCGATGTGCGGGTTGGCCTTGAGGTATTCCCGCGCGTTGTCTTTGCCCTGACCGATCTTCTCGCCATTGTAGGCATACCAGGCGCCGGACTTGTCCACGAACTTGTGCTGGACGCCCAGGTCGATGATCTCACCCTCGCGGGAGGTGCCTTCGCCGTAGAGGATGTCGAAGATGGTTTCGCGGAACGGGGGGGCGACCTTGTTTTTGACGACCTTGACCTTGGTTTCGGAGCCGATCACTTCGTCGTTTTTCTTGATGGTGCCGATGCGCCGGATGTCCATGCGGACCGAAGCGTAGAACTTGAGCGCGTTGCCGCCGGTGGTGGTCTCGGGGCTGCCGAACATCACACCGATTTTCATGCGGATCTGGTTGATGAAGACGACCAGCGTGTTGGTGCGCTTGATGTTGGCGGTGAGCTTGCGCAGAGCCTGGGACATCAGGCGGGCCTGCAGGCCGGGCAGCTGGTCGCCCATTTCGCCTTCGATTTCGGCCTTAGGCGTGAGGGCGGCGACGGAGTCGATGACGACGACGTCGACTCCACCCGAGCGCACCAGCATGTCGGCGATTTCGAGGGCCTGTTCGCCGGTGTCGGGCTGGGAGATCAGCAGTTCGCCGACATTCACGCCAAGTTTTTGGGCGTAGGTGACGTCGAGGGCGTGTTCGGCGTCGATGAAGGCGGCGGTGCCGCCGAGCTTTTGCATTTCGGCGACGACCTGGAGGGTCAGGGTCGTCTTCCCGGAGGATTCCGGGCCGTAGATTTCGACGACGCGACCGCGGGGCAGGCCGCCGATTCCGAGGGCGATGTCGAGGCCCAGGGAGCCGGTAGAGACGGTCTGGATGTCGCTTTCGACCTCTCCGTCGCCGAGGCGCATGATCGAGCCCTTGCCGAACTGCTTTTCGATCTGGGAAAGCGCGGCGGAGAGAGCCTTGGCCTTGTTGTCATCCATCTGTCGTGATCCTTTTAAAAAGGGTTTTGGGGATTATGGCACAGAGTTTGCGTGCAGGTGATCGCGCTTCGTGACGACGGGTGTCGAGGTCATGAAAATACGGCGATAGCTGTTATTTTATACAGCTCTCGCGGCGAGTCCAGCACAATTGCCAAATGTTTGATTCGGCGCGGATTTCAGGCGTAGCGGCGGAGGAGTTCGGTGAGGGCGAAGACGACGGCCTGACGGCGCACGGACTCCCGGTCGCCGTCGAAATGGCAGGTGGCGGTCTGGGGTGTTTCGCCGGTGCTGGCCCAGCCGAAACAGACCGTGCCGACCGGTTTGGTCCGCGAGCCGCCGGTGGGGCCGGCGACGCCGGAGATGGACAGGGCGAGGTCGGCTTCGGAGCGTTCGAGGGCGCCCTTGGCCATTGCCGCGGTGGTGGCTTCGCTGACTGCGCCGTGACGGGCCAGGGTCATCGGCGAGACGCCGAGAAGGGCGCATTTGGCGTCGTTGGAATAGGTGATGAAGCCGCAGTCGAACCAGCCGGAGCTGCCCGCGGTGGCGGTGACGACTTCGGCGACCCAGCCGCCGGTGCAGGATTCGGCGGTGACGAGGCGCCAGCCACGGGTGGCGAGATGATTGCCGACGAGTTGGGAGAGTGTGTCGAGTTGGGCGTCCATCAGCCGAGGAACCTTACGAGAATGGCGAGCACCAGCAGGGTATAGCCGGCGGCGAGGATGTCGTCGAACATGACGCCGAGACCGCCGCGGGTGCGGTCGTCCACCCAGCGGATGGGCGGCGGTTTGACGATGTCGAAGAAGCGGAAGACCACGAAGGCGGTGGTCTGCCAGGCGAGGGTGGCGGGTGTGAGCCACAACACCAGCCAGATGGCGACGATTTCGTCCCAGACCACGGCGCCGTGGTCGGCGACGCCCAAGGCGCGGCCGGTGCGCTCGCAGGCGAGGATGCCGAACAGGAAGCAGGCCACCAGCAGGGCGCCGAACAGAGGGTCGCTGAGGGGGGCGTAGATGAAAGGGAAGAGCAGCCAGCCGGCCAGCGTACCGGCGGTGCCGGGCCCTTTGGGCCATAGTCCGGAGCCGAAACCGAGGGCGATGAAGTGGGCCGGATCGGAGAGGAGGAAACGGAGGTTGGGCTTCATGCGCCGGTGCCGAAGTGGTCGTAGCCGCTGGCGAGGAGGGTGCGCAGCCGGCCGTCGCGTTCGCGCAGCTGCAGGCGGTCGGTGGCCGGCGTGATGGCGCCGATGCGGTGCAGCGGGAGTTGAAGGCTGGCTGCGAGGGCGCCGAGTTCGGCGCGGCGTTCGGCGGGGGCGGCGAACAGCAGTTCGTAGTCGTCGCCGCCGGCGGTGCATGCCTGAAAGGCCCGCTCCGGATCGCCGCAGGCCGCTTCCAGCGGGTCGAGCGGCAGGGCGGCAAAATCGATGAGAGCGCCGACTTTGGATTGTTCGAGGATGTGGCCGAGGTCGCCGAACAGGCCGTCGGAGACGTCGAGCATGGCGGTGGCGAGGCCGCGCAGGGCCAGACCGAGGGCGACTCGGGGTTGAGGGCGATGCAGGGCGGCAAGGCAGTCGCTGCGGTCGTCGTCGGTGAGCGTGACTTCACCGCGCAGCAGGCCGAGGCCGAGGGCTGCGCGCCCGGGGGCGCCGGATATCCACAGGTCGTCGCCGGGGCGTGCTCCGGAGCGGGTGATGGCCTGACCGACGGGGACTTCGCCGAAGATCGTGGGGCACAGGTTGAGCGGGCCGCGGGTGGTGTCGCCGCCGATGACGTCGATGTCGAAGGCTTCGGCGCAAGCGAAGAAGCCGCTCGCGAAGGCGGCGATCCAGCTTTCGTCGGCGGCGGGCAGGCTGGCCGCGAGAACCACCCACCGCGGGACGGCGCCCATCGCGGCGAGGTCGGAGACGTTGACCGCGAGGGTCTTCCAGCCGAGGTCGGTCGGATCGGTGTCGGTGAAGAAATGGGTGCCGGCCACCAGCATGTCGGTGGAGATGGCCAACTGCATGCCGGCGGCGGGGCGGATCAGCGCCGCGTCGTCGCCCACCGCGAGGTCG
>CALMXT010000008.1 GCA_937871125.1 uncultured Zoogloea sp.
CCATCGAGGAAGTCGAAGAACAGAACTGGGTGCAGCTCACCCAGAGCCAGTTCGATCCGATCCGCATCACCGACCGGCTGTGGATCGTGCCCACCTGGCACACCGCCCCGGACGCGGATGCGATCAACCTCGTCCTCGACCCCGGCATGGCCTTTGGCACCGGCTCCCACCCGACGACCCGGCTGTGCCTCGAATGGCTCACCGAACAGGTCGCACCGGGCGTCAGTGTGCTCGACTACGGCTGCGGCTCCGGCATCCTCGGCATCGCTGCCGTCAAACTCGGCGCCGGTGAAGTCACCGGAGTCGATATCGACGACAAAGCCGTTGCCACCGCCGCCGACAACGCCGCAGCCAACGGCGTCAGCCTGCACCTGCAGGTTTCCGCCAAGCCCCTCGACGGCACCTTTCAGCGGGTTGTCGCCAACATCCTGACCAACCCGCTCAAAATGCTCGCCCCGCTGCTCGCAGCCCGCGTCGCCCCCGGCGGCAAGCTGGCGCTCTCCGGCGTGCTCGAAGCCCAGGCCGAGGAAGTCATCGCCGCCTACGCACCCTTCATCGCACTCCAGGTTGGCGCCACCCTCGACGGCTGGGTCCGCATCGAAGGCCAACGGCCGGAGCAGGCGGTGCCATGATCCTGGCGCGCTGCCCCGCGTGCGGCACCACCTTCCGGGTGCGCCCGGAGCAGCTCCATGCCCGCGAAGGCCGGGTACGCTGCGGCCAGTGCAATTACGCCTTCAATGCACTCGAAGCGCGCGTCGGCGACGCTGCCGCCGACGCTGAAATCCCCGAACAGGCAGCTCCCGCTGCATCGCCCGAAACACCCCCGCCGGCCCCGCTGTTCGTTCTCGAAGAGAAAGCGCCCGACGCCGCCACCCTCGACGCAGGGCCCCACGCCGTCGACGAAGCCGCGCTGCCCACCGACGCGATCGGCGATCTCGCCCCTCCGGATTTCATCGCGCAACAAGAACCCGTTTTTTCTTCCCCGAACCCCAACTCCGCAATCGAACCGGTTTTCGAAGCCGCCGCCTTCCCTGACGACGCAGGCCGGGTCGAGCCCGTTTTCGACTTCGACGCAGAGGCGCCCCAGGAATGGCCTCCCGTCGAAATCGACACCCACGACGACGCCTCACCCCCGTTCGCAACCGAAACCGCCGACGAAACGCCCCCCGTTGCGGCAGCCCCCCTTTTTCAGCCCGGCTGGCCCACTGCCGCCGACCTCGATCTAAAGGCCCGCGCCGACGAACCCGTCGATTTCGACGCCCTGCTCCGCAAGCAAGACACGACGGACGCCTCGCTGGCGCCCAAGTCCGACGAGCACGTTCCGCCCGCCGGCATCGAACTCCAGGCCCGGCCCCTCGTCGCGCCCATCCCGCAGCCGGCCTTCACCACCCGTGACGCCACAGACCACGAGCCCGCCCCAATAGCCCCAAGGGGAACCGGCGACGCAATCACCGAAACCGAGGACGAGGACGGCGGCGACGCCGAACGTGCAGCTCCGGCCTTGCGCCAAGCCGCCTGGGCCGCCGGCGCCACCTTGTTGAGCCTCGCCCTGCTCGCCCAGTGCATCCTTGTTTTCCGCAGCGAGATCGTCCAATCGTCGCCCCAGTTCCGGCCCTTCATGGAAAACCTGTGCGCGGGGCTAGGCTGCGAACTACCGCTGCCACAGGATGCCTCCGAAATCGCCATCGAAAGCTCCGACATCCAACCCGATGCCAGCCGCGAAGCCTTCTTCACCCTGCACGCCACCTTGCGCAACCGGGCCGACTTCCCGCAGGCCTACCCGCACCTGGAGATCACGCTCACCGATGCCCGCGACAAAGCCCTCGTCCGCAAGGTTCTCGAGCCCACCCAATGGTTGCCGGGCAACGCCCCGAAGGACGCCTTTCCGGCCAAACGCGAAGTTGCGACGCGGATCAGCTTCGAAGCGCCCGGCGTCGCCGCGGCCGGCTATCGCGTATACGTCTTCTACCCCTAGCCATTCGGCCCGCCGCATACAACATCCGGCAACACATCCGCGCCGCCGGGCCTGGGCGGCCTCCCTATAATCCAAACGCTGACTTTCCGACGACTTCATGACCACGCTCATTTGCGGCTCCATCGCCTTCGATTCGATCATGGTTTTCCAGGATCGCTTCCGCAATCACATCCTGCCCGAGCAACTGCACATCCTGAACGTCTCCTTCTTCGTGCCCGAAATGCGTCGCGAATTCGGCGGCTGCGCCGGTAATATCGCCTACAACCTCAAACTGCTCGGCGGTGAGCCGCTGATCATGGCCACCGTCGGCGACGACGCCGCGCCCTACCTCGACCGTCTCGACGCCCTCGGCCTGCCCCGCCGCCACGTCACGCAGATCCCCGGCACCTTCACCGCCCAGGCCTTCATCACCACCGATCTCGACGACAACCAGATCACCGCTTTCCACCCCGGCGCGATGGTGCATTCCCACCTCAACACCGTGAGCCAGGCCGCCGACGTGCGTCTCGGCATCGTCTCGCCGGACGGACGCGACGGCATGCTCGAACACTGCCGCCAGTTCGCCGACGCAAAAATCCCCTTCGTCTTCGATCCCGGCCAGGGGCTGCCGATGTTCAACGGCGACGAACTTCTCGCCTGCCTGAAACTGGCCGCCTACTGCACGGTCAACGACTACGAGGCGCGGCTGCTCTGCGAACGCACCGGGCGTTCGATCGAATCGCTGGCCGGCGAAGTGGAAGCGCTGATCGTCACCCGCGGCGGCGAGGGCTCGACGATCCATACCGCCGGCCGCAAGATCGAAATCCCCTGCGTGACGCCCGTCAGCGTTGAAGATCCGACCGGCTGCGGCGATGCCTACCGGGCCGGTCTGCTCTACGGCATCGGGCAGGGCATGGATTGGGAACAATGCGGGCGCCTCGCCTCAGCGATGGGCGCCATCAAGATTGCCAGCCGTGGCGGGCAAAACCATACGCCCAGCCGCGATGAAATCGCCGAAACCTATCTCAAGGCCTTCGGCTCAACTCCGTGGTGAAAGGAAGAAACATGCGAATCCTCAATCTGTGCATCGCCATGCTGGCCGCGGTCACCGTCGTCGGCTGTGCTTCCGGCCTGGGCGGCGGCGACTACGAACGCGCCGAGGCGCGCCGCGTGATCAGCGTGCGCATGGGCATCGTCGAAAGCGTGCGCCCGGTCAAGCTCGAAGGCACCAAGTCGCCGGTCGGCACACTCGGCGGTGCGGCGGTCGGCGGCATCGCCGGCAGTACCATCGGTCAGGGCAAAGGCGCGGCAATCGGTGCCGTGCTCGGCGCGGTGGCGGGCGGTCTGGCCGGTTCGGCAGCCGAAGAAGGCATCACCCGCAAGCAGGGCATCGAAGTCACCGTCAAGATGGACAACGGCGAAATGCTTGCGGTTGTCCAGGAAGACGGCGGCGAGAAGTTCATGCCGGGCGAGCGCATCCGCCTGCTCCAGGACGGTCGCACCACCCGCGTCACCCGCTGAACGGCGAAGCCTCCAGCGCAGAAAGGGGTCTCGCGGCCCCTTTCTGCGTTTCGAGCCGACCGTCGTCACCAAGCCGTAACCACTCTTTCACGGCGTTGCAACGCGGCATTCCGACAATGCACGGAAACCCCACGAGGATTCCGTCATGCTGCAGAAACAACAACATACAGCCCACCGCCCCGGACGCAACCTGCACGTCGGGCTCGCCGGCAGCCCCACCGAAGTGCTCGAAGCGCAAAAACTGCGCTATCGGGTTTTTTCCGACGAAATGGGCGCTCGCCTCCCCAGCCGCACGCCGGGGGTCGACCGCGACCTCTACGACGCCTTCTGCGACCACCTGATCGTCCGCGACGAAGACGCCGGCCGCATCGTCGGCACCTACCGCATCCTGTCGCCGAGCGCCGCCCGTGAGGTTGGCAACTACTATTCCGAAAGCGAATTCGATCTCACCCGCCTGCGCAATCTGCGCAGCCGCATGGTCGAGATCGGCCGCTCGTGCATCGACGCCGACTACCGCTCCGGCGCCGTCATCGCCTTGTTGTGGTCCGGCCTCGCCCGCTACATGCTCGAAAACAATTACGAATACCTGATCGGCTGCGCCTCGGTCAGCATGGCCGACGGCGGGCACGCCGCAGCCAGTCTGTATAATCGGCTGAAAGACGAGCATCTCTGCCCCCTCGAATATCGCGTGTTCCCCCGTACCCCCCTGCCCCTCCAGGCTCTGCGCCAGGATCTCGACGCCGACACCCCGCCCCTCATCAAGGGCTACCTGCGGGCCGGCGCCTGGATTTGCGGGGAACCGGCCTGGGACCCGGACTTCAACACCGCCGATCTGCCCGTCCTGCTGCCGGTCAACCGGTTCGACCCACGCTACGCCAAGCACTTCTTGGGACGCAAGGACTGAAACCCGCCAACCCCACCCCGCGCCTGGTGCGCATCGGCCGCTATGCCCGCCTCGCCCTCCATGTTCTGAGCGGCCTGATCACCACACTGGCGGTCCTGCCCTTCGTCACGCCGGCCCGGCATCTCCGTCTCAGGCAGCGCTGGTCGGTCCGGTTGCTGGACATCCTCGGCATCCGCCTGGACACCGACGAACCCTATGTCGCGCCGGGCAGCCTGCTGGTGGCCAACCACGTTTCGTGGCTGGACATCTTCGTCATCAATGCCGCCTACCCGGCCGCATTCGTCTCGAAAGCCGAGATCCGCCAGTGGCCGCTGTTCGGCTGGCTGGCGGCGAAGAACGACACCGTCTTTTTGCGCCGCGGCAGCCGGGGACACGCGAAAATCGTCAACGGAGAAATCGCCGCCCTGCTCGAACTGGGGCGTCATGTAGCGCTGTTTCCGGAAGGCACCACCACCGATGGCAGCCACGTGCAGAATTTCCACGCGGCACTGCTGCAGCCGGCCATCGACGCGGGCGCACCGATCCAGCCGCTGGCCCTCGCCTACCGCCTGCCGGATGGCCGCTACACCCGTGCCGCGGCTTACGACGGAGATCTGAGCCTGGGCGAGTCCATCGCGGCAATCATTGCCGAACAGCAAATCGTCGCCCGCGTTCGCGTCGCCCCGGCCTTGCAGACGGATGAGACTCCGAACCGCAAGACCCTCGCCCATGCGGCGCGGGACGCCATTGTGGAAAGGATCGACGCGCTGTAGGCGACGATCGGAGTCCGGCCCGTCCGGCTCCATCGTTGCAGCGCGGGCAACTTCAGGACGGCTTGAGCTTCCCGTGGGTCAGCCCCGGGCACTCGACCTGAAACACCGCCCGATCCTCAAGGCGCACGGCTGTCAGCTCCCGCCCCCACAGACAGCCGGAATCCAGCGCCAGCAGCTTGGGCTCGACGCGCAGGCCGAGTGCCGACCAATGGCCGAAGACCACCGTGGTATCCGCGCTCTTGCGGCCCGGCACCTCGAACCACGGCAGATAGCCCTTCGGCGCCTTGGTCACTTCGCCTTTGACCTTGAAGTCCATCAGCCCGTCTGCGGTGCAGAAGCGCATCCGCGTCATGGCATTGATGATGACCCGCATCCGCTCGTAGTCGCGCAGATCGTCGCGCCACGCGGCAGGCTCGCTGCCCCACATGTTGCGCAGCAGATCGGCGTGGTAAGGCCCGGCCAGCGCACCTTCGACCTCCCGCGCAAGCGCCCGCGCCTGAGTCACCGTCCAGCCCGGCAGAAGGCCGGCATGGACCAATGCGAACCCGTTCTCCATGTGCATCAGCGGGCGGGTGCGCAACCAACCGAGCAGCGCCTCCCGGTCCGGCGCATCGAGGATGGGCTGGATGGTGTCGTCCTTGCCGCGGTTGCGAACGGCGCCGTAGGCCACCATCAGCAGATAGAGATCGTGATTGCCCAGCACGGTGACGGCCGCCGGTCCCAGATCGCGCACGAAACGCAGGGTCTGGAGCGAATCCGGGCCACGGTTGACCAAATCGCCGACCAGCCACAAACGATCCCGCGACGGATCGAAGGCGACCCGCTTGAGCAAGGCCGTCAGGGAGCAGAAGCAGCCCTGGATATCGCCGATTGCATAGGTTGCCATAGTTCAGGAAGCCCGTTGTCCGGCAGGGCTGAGGACCTGCAGCGGCGGCCGGGGCGCGGCCGGCGCGTATTCGGGAACCCAGCGCCGCAGCTCGCGCCGGACTTCGGCACCGCCCACCGCCCGGCGCTGGCGTAGCCAGTTCAACAACTCGACAAGCCGCCCCTCTTCGACAGACTGGGCACGGGCGATGCGCAACTTGGGATGATGGGTGGCGCGGGTTTCCTCGGCGTCGGCCAGCACCTCTTCGAACAGCTTTTCGCCAGGACGAAGGCCGGTGAACACAACCCGGATCTGCTCTTCGGTGTGGCCGGACAGCCGGATCATGTCCCGCGCCAGATCGGCGATTTTTACTGGGTCGCCCATGTCGAGCACGAAGATTTCCCCTCCCTGCCCCATCGAGCCCGCCTGCAGCACGAGCTGGGCCGCCTCGGGAATCGACATGAAGTAGCGGGTGATGTCCGGGTGAGTGACCGTCACCGGACCGCCGCTGGCGATCTGCTCCTGAAACTTGGGAATCACGCTGCCGGCGCTGCCCAGCACGTTGCCGAACCGGACGATCTCGAACTGGGTCCGCCCCTCGCTCGACAGCGCCTGACAGACCTGCTCGGCAAGACGCTTGGTCGCGCCCATCACGTTGGTCGGATTGACCGCCTTGTCGGTGGACACCAGGACAAAACGCGAGACGCCGCAGGCCACCGCGCTGCGCGCCACCTGCCACGTGCCCAGCACGTTGTTGCGCACCGCCTGCCATGCGTTCTCGTCTTCCATCAGCGGCACATGCTTGTAGGCCGCTGCATGGAAGATCGCGTGGGGATGGTAGCGGGTGATCACCTCGTCCACGCGAACCGCGTCCTTCACGTCACCCGCCAGGGCCAGCAGCTGGACCGTCGGGAAATGGGTCGCGAATTCCTCGCTGAGTCGGTACAGCGCAAACTCGCTGATGTCGAAACACACCAGCACCGAAGGCTCGAAGCGGGCGATCTGACGGCACAGTTCGGAACCGATGGAACCGCCCGCGCCGGTCACCATCACCGACTTGCCGCGCAGATATTCGCGCACCTCGGCGGTGTGGATACGCACCGGATCGCGCCCGAGCAAATCCTCCACATCCACCCGGCGAACTTCGCTGACACTCACCCGGCCGGTCATCACGTCCTCAATGGCCGGCACGATCAGCGCCTTGACTCCGGCACGCACGCAAACCCCCGCCACCTTGCGACGGACCTCATGGCGCTCGTTGGGCATGGCGATGATCGCGTGGCCGACCTTCAAGTCCTCTGCAACGCGCTCCAGGTCGGCGATCCGCCCCAACACCTTGCAACCATAGACTTCGCGCCCCTGGCGACCGGGACTATCGTCGAGCAGTCCGACCACCCGCCATTCCGCCGAGCGGGAGAGCTCCCGCACCAGACCGACCGCCGCATCGCCGGCCCCAAGCACGATCACCGGCTGCCCGAGCGCGCGCAGCCCGCCATACAGACGCGACTCTTTCCAGATCCGATAGAGCGCTCGCGAGCCGCCCATGTACAAGGCCAGCAGCACGGGCTGGATCAGAAAGACCAGGCGCGGCACCTCCGGGGCGTAGCGAACCGCCACCACAATCACCAAGGGCGTCAGGAGTGTCGCCACCGCCACCGTCCGGGCAATACACACCAGATCGGGCAGGCTGGCAAAAACCCAGATGCTCCGGTACAAACCGAAGACCCGCAACAGAATCCCCTGAAGCAGCACGACGACGACCAGACCAAGCTGCAAGCCCGGCAGGAACTCCGGCGGAATGGCGAAATTGAATCGGACGAGGTACGCCGCCCACCATGTCAAGGCGACCCCGAAAACATCCGACAGATACACCAGAGAGGGCGAATAACTTTTATGAATCAAGGTCTATGTCCCTCGACCGACTCGTGACGGCGCCACGCGCGGTCGATCAGCCAGCCCAGGATCAAATAAGTAAATGACCACATTGTAATGATGCCGCACTGCAGCGAAAACCCCATTGGCAACGCCACAAGCGCCGTTCCCCCCGTTCCAGCCATCAGCAGGTAAGCCCTGAGGGCCGTGCCGCGATGACCAATGCCCATTCTTACCATACGCTGATAGTAATGATTGCGGTGGGCCTGCCAGACCTTTTCGCCGCGCAGCGCGCGGCGCAGCAGGGTGACGCTCGCATCGACGATGAATGGCGAAAAGACCAGCAACGGAAACCAGAGCGGCCAGATTCCCGCCTCGTAACCGGCAATCCCCAGTGCCCCGGCGAGAAACCCGAGCGGCACCGAACCCACGTCGCCCATGAATATCCGCGCAGGATGGAAGTTGAAGCACAGAAAGCCCGCCGCCGCCGCCGCAATACCGGCACAGAGCAAGGCCAGTGGCGCCTGACCGGCGATTGCCGCCGCCACCCCCAGCGTTGCAAAGCCGAACAACGCCATGCCGCCCGCAAGGCCGTCGGAGCCATCCATGAAATTGTAGAGATTGGCCATCCACACCAAGCCGATCAACAGCAGCGCAATGGCCATTCCTCCGCCAGCCGGCGCAGCGAACGCCAGAAACACCCCGGCTGCCAGCATCTGGGCCAGAAAGCGGACCCGCGCCGGCAGACTGCGCCGGTCGTCCATCAGGCCCAGCCCGGCCAAGGCCAGCGCGCCGCCGAGGGCCGCCAGCAGCGGACCCGCCAGACCGCCGCTCGCACCGACCAGCAGACCGGCGACCGCCACGCCCGCCATCACCCCGACGCCACCGGTGCGCGGCACCGCCGTCGCGTGGAGCGAACGCTCATTGGGCTGATCGAGAAAATGCAGCCATGAGCCCGGCCGACAGCACCGCCAGGTCACCGCCCACGCAACGCCAAAAGCCAGCAGCGGCACCAGCAATCCAAGAGCTTCAGCCACCGAGCATCTCCCGTAATCCTTCGGCAAGACCGACCCGGGCGCGCCAGCCCAGTTCCCGCTCGATCCGCCCCGGCAAATAACAGGCCGAGCCGAGCAGACGGTCGAGCGCTTCGCTGTCGAGCGGCACGCGCCGCCCGGTCAGCGCTTCGATGCCGTCACCGAGACGAGCCACCGCAGTCAGCGCCCTGCGCGGCACGGCCCAACGCACCGGCGCCAGCCCGCAGGCCGCCCGCAGCGCATCGTACAGCTCCCGCCCGGAATGGGTTTGCGGATGGGCAACAATATAGCTGCGGCCCGCCGCACGGACGTCCGCGGCAACCAGACGCATCGCCGCCACCACGTCGGCCACATGAACCATCGAACGCCGGTTGCCGGTTTCCGGCAGGGGCGGAAAGACACCGCGCCGAACCAGCGCCGCCATGCGCTCGAGATTGCCGCGCCCGCCGGCGCCGTACACCATCGCCAGACGCAGACTCACCACATGCATTCCGTGGCGCACCCCCGCCTCCCGCAGCACCTCCTCGGCAGCCCGCTTGGCCTGGCCATAGGCCGATGTGGGCAGCGCCGGCCAATCCTCGGCGATGCAGGCATCGCCCGGCTCGCCCATGGCCTTGACGCTCGACAGGAAGACGAAGCGCCGCACCCCGGCCCGCCCGGCCACGTCGGCGAGGACGCGGGTGCCGTCGAAATTCACCAGACGGTGGCGGGCAGCGTCGGCCTCGCTCAACGCACCAAAGGCGTGGGCATGGCCGGCACAATGGAAAACCGTATCGATTCCGGCACAGGCCGCGGCGAGGCTGGCCGGATCGGCGAGATCGCCCTGCACCTCGTCCGGGCCGGCCGGCGCGCCGCGGGTCAACACCCGGACCCGCCCGCCGTCGGCCTGCAGGGCGGCGACCAGCCGGCGACCGATGAAGCCGCGCCCGCCGGTGACGAGGCAGAGGGTTCCGTTCAAAAGTTCTCCCGCCGGCGCAGATAGCTGGCGAAGCGCGGTACGCCGTCGCGGGTCAGGTCGCGATACAAGAAAGTCACCTGACTGCCGACCGGCGGCGGATCGCGCCGCTGCGCATCGCTGAAACCGGTGCCGAGCTGAAAGCGCACGCCCTGCGCGGTCTCGACCAGCAGCGCCCCCATCATGCCTTCGAGCCGGCCGCGACCGGGCAGATGAGCAATGACGGTCGCCTCGGCGTCGAGCAGCGGTTTGAGCTTGAGCAGGGCATCGCTGCGGCCGGTGAGATAAGGCGCGTCGGCGCGATGCAGCATCAGGCCTTCGCCGCCGCCAGCCACCACCTCGTCGAGCTTCGCCTGCAAGGCCGCCCGGTCGGCAACGCGGAACTGCTCGACCGCCTGCAGCCAGGGCACGTCGGCCCGCCCGACGATGGCCCGCAGACGGTCGATGCGCTCGCTGAAGCTGCCCGCGCCGTCCGGCAGCTCGAAGACCATGAACTTCACCTGTCGCCAGTCCTCGTCCCGCGGCTGCCTGCGGCGCACGATGCCCGAAAGCGCCTCGAACCGACCGCGAGCGATCCACAACTCGCCGTCCAGAGCTTCGGCCGGCAGACCGGCGACGAACCACGCCGGCGCATTCACCGGGCGTCCGCTGCGAAAGCGCAGCGAGTGCCCGTCCCACAAGGCGCGGGCGCCATCGAGCTTTTCGCTGACCCAGTAGCGGCTGACATCCACATCGCCGCGCAGCACCTCGGCGAGGAGCAGCGGCGGAGCGTCAGGACCGGGCGCAGCAAAACCGGACGCCGGCACAGCCAGCGCCAAAACAAGCAGCGCGTCGCGCAACCACGCGCGACGGCTGGGCAGCGAGGGAGTCGTCAAAACCATTTCCAGCCATGCAGTCGAAAGAAGGTGGCGGCACCGCGCACGAACATGCCGATATGGCGCAAGCCCTTGCGTGCCGCGTGCCCGCCATGATGCACGACTTTCACCGCCGGAACATATGCAATCCGCGTGATCCGGGCAACCCGCAGACTGAGATCGTAGTCCTCGAAATACAGGAAGAAGCGCGGATCGAAGCCGCCGACGCGACGCAGCACCTCGGTGCGGAACAACATGCAGGCGCCACTGACCAGCGGCGGATCCCACACCACCTGCGAACCGATCACGTCCTGCATTTCGTAGCGCGCCATGCGGTCGGCAAAACGACGGCGCAGCCAGCCGGGCGCGAAGCCGCGCAGAAACAGGTCGAACACCGATGGAACGCGCTTGCAGAGATATTGCACCCGACCGTCGTCCCAATGGGCAGCCGGCGCGATCAGGCCGCATTCGGGATGGGCGCGCATGAAGTCCCGCGCCTGGATCAGGGCATCGGGCGCGAGTTCGAGATCGGGGTTGAGGATCAGGTGATAGTCGCCGGCCCCCTCCAGGCTGAGGTTGTGTCCGCAGCCGAAGCCGACGTTGCCGTGACCTTCGAAGACATGCACGTTCCACGCTTCGGGCAAGGCCAGAAAGGCCAGCGCCTCCTGGCTGCCGCCGTTGTCGATGAGGAAGAGGTCCGGCACGAGATCCGCCGCACGGCTCGCCACGACCAACGAGGCAAGCGTCGCCCGAAGCAGGTCGGAATCGGGCCGGTACAGCACGAGGCTGACGGTCAGGCGCGCCATGAACGCCTGCCGAAATAACGGAATTCGGGCGGGACATTCCCGCCCGGCGCTACGGACCTCAAACCTTGTAGTAGTTCCGGTACCACTCGACAAAGCGGCCGATGCCGACCGGCACCGGGGTTTCCGGCTTGAAGCCGGTCCAGGCGTTGAGCGCATCGGTATTGGCGTAGGTGGCCGGCACGTCGCCGTCCTGCAGCGGCATGAAGTTCTTTTCGGCCTTCTTGCCCACCGCATCCTCGATGGCTTCGACGAAGGCCATCAGTTCGACCGGATTGTTGTTGCCGATGTTGAAGACCCGGTAGGGCACGTTGCTGGTGCCCGGGTCGGGGCTGTCGGCGTTGTAGGCGGCATCGGCCTCGGCCACACGGTCGAGGGTGCGGATGACGCCTTCCACGATGTCGTCCACAAAAGTGAAATCGCGCTTCATCTTGCCGTGGTTGAACACGTCGATGGGCCGCCCTTCGAGGATGGCCTTGGTGAACAGGAACAACGCCATGTCCGGACGTCCCCACGGGCCGTACACGGTGAAGAAGCGCAGGCCGGTGGTCGGCAGACCATAGAGATGGCTGTAGGTATGGGCCATCAACTCGTTGGCCTTCTTGGTGGCCGCGTAGATGCTCACCGGATGGTCGACGCTGTCGCTCTCGGAGAACGGCATCTTGGTGTTGCCGCCATACACGCTGGAACTGCTGGCATACACGAGGTGCTGCACCTTGTTGTGACGGCAGCCTTCGAGAATGTTCATGAAGCCGGCAAGGTTGCTCTCCACGTAGGCGTGGGGGTTGACCAGCGAGTAACGCACGCCAGCCTGGGCGGCAAGGTGAATCACGCGGTCGAACTTCTCGGCGGCGAAGAGCTTTTCCATGCCTTCCCGGTCGGCCACGTCGAGTTTCACGAAACGGAAATTCTCGTGGGGCGTAAGGCGGGCCAGACGATCGAGCTTGAGCTGGACTTCGTAATAATCGTTGAGGTTGTCGAGACCGACGACTTCGTCGCCTCGCGCCAGAAGAACCTGGCTGGCGTGCATGCCGATAAAACCGGCGGCGCCGGTAACGAGAATTTTCATGGTCGCGGATACGTGCGGTTTGTTGGAATCGGGGCGCGGCCTACCGGCTGGAACAAATCGGAATCAGCGCGCATAAGCGTTGCATTTTCGCACGTGCTCATGACACGGTAAATCAACGACACAACTTGTTCGTGGCGTCTGCAACGCCCGCTATACTTCCAGATCGCCGCCGAACCCGCCCTCCCCTTGATTCTCCGCAGCCTTTACACCGCCGTCTGGTACGCCGCCGCCCCGCTCATCGGCCTGCGTCTGCTCTGGCGCGCGCGTCGCCAACCCGAATACCTGCAGCACCTCGGAGAACGCGTCGGCGTCTACCGGATCTCCATGCGCGAGCCGGTCATCTGGCTCCACGCGGTATCGGTGGGTGAAACCCGTGCCTGTGCACCGCTGCTCCAGGCGCTGCTGGACGCCCACCCGGACCACACCCTGCTGCTCACCCACATGACGCCCACCGGGCGGGCAACCGCCGCGGAACTCTTCGGCGAACTCGCCCCGCGCGTTCAGAGCGTCTATCTGCCCTACGACTTCCCGTGGGCGGTGGCCCGTTTTCTGGACCACTTTCACCCGCGCATCGGCATCCTGATGGAAACCGAGCTGTGGCCCAATCTGGTGGAAGGCTGCCGCCAGACCGGCACCCCGCTGGCGATGGTCAATGCCCGGCTGTCGGCACGTTCGGCGCGCGGCTACGCCCGCACCGGCGCCCTCGCCCGCAAGGCCTTCGCCCGCCTGTCGGCAATCGGCGCCCAAACCGAAGCCGACGGCCAGCGCATGTCGGACCTGGGCGCCCGCTACGTGACGGTCACCGGCAACATCAAGTTCGACATCGCCCCGCCTGCGCCGATGCTGGCCCTCGGCGCCAGCTTCCGCAACCGCTTCGGCCCGCGCCGGGTGCTCCTGGCCGCCAGCACCCGCGAAGGCGAAGAAGGCCCGCTGCTGGAAGCCTTCGCCCGGCTGTGCCCGCCGGAAGTGCTCCTGGTGCTGGTGCCACGCCATCCGCAGCGCTTCGACGAGGTGGCCAAGCTGATCCGACGTGCCGGCCTCACGGTGCAGAAGCGCTCGACGAACGACCCGGTGATGGTCGACACCCGGGTCTGGCTGGGCGATTCGATGGGCGAGATGTACGCCTACTATGCCGCCGCCGAGGTGGCGGTGATCGGCGGATCGTGGGAAAAACTCGGCGGGCAGAACCCCATCGAGGCCAGCGCCGTGGGCTGCCCGGTGATCGTCGGCCCCCACACCTTCAACTTCTCGGTGGTGTGCACCCAGGCCATCGAAGTCGGCGCCGCACTGCGTGCCGCGAACATCGAAGAAGGCCTGCGGATGGCCCTCGAACTCCTCGACAACCCGGCCCGCCGCAAGGCCATGAGCGAGGCCGGCAGCCGCTTCGCCCAATCCCACCGGGGCGCCACCGGGCGCACCCTCGACCTGCTCACCCCGCTCCTCAGGACGGCCCAGCCGCGCCGGCCCAGCCAGCGCGATCCGGAATAGCGGCCCTAGCGCAGCCAGTAATCCAGCACCCAGCCGGCAAAAATCGCCGCGCCCACCCAGTTGTTGTGCAGAAAAGCCTTGAAGCACTTAGGCCGGTCCCGTTCGCGGATCAGGGTGTAGTGATAGACCACGATCCCGACCGACACCGCCAGCCCGGCCAGGAAGACCGCACCGGCGCCGGTCGACAGGCCGACCCAGCCGAGGATCGACAAGGTGAGGGCGTAGCAGATCATCACCGCCAGCACGTCGAAGCGGCCGAAGGTGATGGCCGAGGTCTTGATCCCGATCTTGAGGTCGTCCGGGCGATCCACCATCGCATATTCGGTGTCGTAGGCCACCGCCCAGAACACGTTGGCAAGCAGCATCATCCAGGCCGCGAACGGAATTTCGCCCCGGCAGGCGGCAAAGGCCATCGGAATCCCGAAACCGAAGGCGATGCCCAGATAAGCCTGGGGAATCGCGAAGAAACGCTTGGTGTAGGGGTAGCTCCCGGCCAGGAAAACCGCCGGCACGCTCATCGCCAGGGTCAGGCCGTTGAGCGGCAGAATCAGCAGGAAGGATGCCGCCGCCAAGCCGGCCGCCAGCCACAAGGCTTCCTTCGGGCTGACCCGCTTGGCCGCCAGCGGCCGATTGCGGGTGCGCTCCACGTGGCCGTCGAAATCCTTGTCGGCATAGTCGTTGATCACGCAGCCGGCCGAACGCATCAGCACCGTGCCGATCGCGAAGATCGCCACGATCCACGGCGCCGGCCGCCCGTCGCCGGCCACCCACAGCGCCCACAGGGTCGGCCACAGCAGCAGCAGGATGCCGATGGGCTTGTCGAGGCGCATCAGCTTTTTGTATTCGGCAAGGCGTTCGCGCAGAGGCAAGGGCGGAGTCAGGGTCGTCATGGCGCCAGATTCAGGATTGCAGGCAGAAAAATTTCGGTGATGAGCAGCGGCACACCCGCCCGGTGAAAGGCCGAACGCCGCGCCCACAGGGCCGGCAGATCGGCCGCGCCGGTGGCTCGGGCGGCGTGATGCCAGCGAGGATCGCGCGCGTCGAGGCGGGCCGCCTCCAGCGGCGCGCGGCGCACCCGCGGATCGTCGAACAGCACCGCCGCCAGCGGCCGCCCCCCCAGGCCGTGCAACAAATGCCAGGCGGCCGGAATCGTGGTCTCCGCCACCAGCGAACGGGCAAACACCACCGGCGCGCCATCGGCGATCAGCAGCACTTCCCGCTGCCAGACGCTGCCGTGGCGATGCACGCCGAGGGCCGCCAGCTCGTCGGGCAGCACCGCGCCCTTGCCCTGGGAAACAACGCGCAGGGAAAAACGCCCGCAACGGGCACGGATGCGCGCGGTAAGCGAGCTGTCGTCGGTCAGCCAGCCGCGCATTCCGCGCGGCGCACGCCAGGCAGCCATACGAAAAGGATCGCGGCCCGGAAAGTGGGCAAGGGTCATCGACAATGAAACGGGGAGTAAATCGGAGTGGGCCGGCGCAATTGTAGGGGTTCGAAGCGCGACTTAACAGGCCGGACCCTCACGCCTTGAGCAGCGCCGCCCGGCCGCCGAACCAGCGGGCGGTGATGGCATCGGCCACCTGCGGCGCGTCGCGGAGGATTTCTTCGGCCAGCCCGCGGGCGATCTCGACGAGGGCGGCGTCTTCTTCCAGGTCGGCGTAGCGCAGCAAAGGCACGCCGCTCTGGCGGGCGCCGATGAACTCGCCGGGGCCGCGGATGCGCAGATCCTCGCGGGCGATGACGAAGCCGTCGGTATGTTCGTAAATCGCCTTCAGGCGCTCGCGGCCGGTTTGCGACAGGGGCTGGGCGTAGATCAGGATGCACACCGATTCATGTACGCCGCGCCCCACCCGGCCGCGCAACTGATGGAGCTGGGCGAGGCCGAAGCGCTCGGCGTGCTCGATCACCATCAGGCTGGCGTTGGGCACATCCACGCCCACCTCGATCACGGTGGTCGCCACCAGCACCTTGATGTCGCCGGCCACGAAGGCCGCCATCGTCGCGGATTTCTCGTCGTTCTTGAGCCGGCCATGCACCAGCCCGACCGTCAGATCGGGCAGCGCGGCGGACAACATGGCGTAGCTCTCTTCGGCCGTTTTCAGCTGCAGCGCCTCGGATTCCTCGATCAGCGGACATACCCAGTAGGCTTGGCGGCCGGTCGCGCAGGCGTCGTGGACGCGTCGGATCACCTCCTCGCGACGCGCCTCGGCCACCAGCTTGGTGACCACCGGCGTGCGGCCGGGCGGCAGTTCGTCGAGCACGGATACGTCGAGGTCGGCGTAATAGCTCATCGCCAGCGTGCGCGGGATCGGCGTGGCGGACATCATCAGCATGTGCGGCGCTTCGCCGGCGCGGCCTTTTTCGCGCAGGGCCAGACGCTGGCGCACGCCGAAGCGGTGCTGCTCGTCCACCACCGCCAGCGCCAGACCGGGCAAGGTCACCGGATCTTCGATCAGCGCGTGGGTGCCGACGGCGAGCAGGATTTCGCCGGCCGCCAGACGCGCCAGCGTCGCCTCGCGGGCCTTCTTCTTGCGGCTGCCGGACAGCCAGGCCACTTCCAGCCCAATCGGCGTCAGCCAGTCGGTGAGCTTGCGGTAGTGCTGTTCGGCGAGGATTTCGGTGGGCGCCATCAGCACCGCCTGACGGCCGTTTTCGGCGGCCCGCAGCATCGCCAGCGCGGCCACGCAGGTTTTGCCGCTGCCCACGTCGCCCTGCAGCAAACGCTGCATCGGATGGTCGGAGGCAAGGTCGGCGGCGATCTCATCGAAGGCGCGACGCTGGGCGCCGGTCAGCGCGAAGGGCAGTTGCGCCAGCAGCGCGCGGGTCAGGCTGTCGCGGTGCGGCAGGCTGGCGGCGTTCTTGGCGCGGCGGGCGGCGTAGGCCCGACGCAGGGAAATCTGCTGGGCGAGGAGTTCGTCCAGCTTGATGCGCTGCCACGCCGGATGGCCGCGATCCTCGATGTCCATGATCGACATCGACGGCGGCGGCGCATGCAGCAATCGCAGGGCATCCGGCAGCGCCGGCAGAGCGAGGCGCTGCCGCAGCGCCTCGGGCAACTCGTCGCGCACGCCGTTGTGGCGCAGCGCGCCGGCAACGATCTTGCGCA
>CALMXT010000009.1 GCA_937871125.1 uncultured Zoogloea sp.
TCGTTGGTGCCGATGTCGGCCCGCGTGGCCGGATTGTCCTTTGAAGCGCTGTGTCTCGAAATTCTCGCTGGAGCGCGCCTTGGCTGACGAACGCACCACTTCCAACGTACCGCTCGAGGCCGGCGCCAAGCCTGCCGCGGGAAAGCGTGCGCGCGCCGCACGCCCGGTGCGCGAGGGAAGTGGCAACGGGCTGTGGGATCGTCCGCAGCTCCTCAACCTGATCTCCGACACCCTGATGGTGGTGGGAGCGGCCGGGCTCGGTTATGCCGCCGTGGCCGCTTTGTCGCGACTGCCGGTCTATCCGTTGCGCGAAGTGGTGGTGACCACGCCATTGGCCCAGGTGACCACCGCGCAACTCGAATACGCCGCGCGGTCGTCGCTGCGGGGCAATTTCTTCACGGTCGATCTGGACGACGTCCGCGGAGCTTTCGAAAAGCTGCCCTGGGTGCGTCGCGCCGATGTGCGCCGGCGCTGGCCGGGCGGTATCGAAGTGCGCCTCGAAGAGCACGTTGCATCGGCCTATTGGCGGGTCGGGGAAACCGGCGATATGCGTCTTGTGAACCGCTATGGCGAGGTTTTCACCGCAGCCAGCAACGCCAAGATGCCGGTTTTCAGCGGGCCGGAAGGCTCTTCGGGCGTGCTGCTGGCCAAGTTCGACGAGTTCTCGGGCAAGCTCGGTCCGCTCGGCAAGCAGCTGGTCGGCGTGTCCCTGTCGGCGCGCGAAGCCTGGCAGTTGAAAATGGAAGACGGCCTGACCATCGAACTGGGGCACGACCAAGCCAAGGCGCCCATCGATGAGCGGCTGGCCCGCTTCGTGGGCTATTACCCGAAAGCCCGGACCCAACTGAACATGAACGTGGCGGTGGTGGACCTCCGCTACCCCGGTGGTTTTGCCCTTCGGCCGATTCCGGCGCCGGAGCCGGTGGGCAAGCAAGTCAGCAAAAAAGGGAAGTGATGAGCAAAGAATACAAGGAACTGATCGTCGGCCTCGACATCGGCACCTCCAAGATCACGTGCGTGGTGGCCGAGCTCAAGCCGGACGGCCGCATGGCGGTGGTGGGCATCGGCTCGCAGCCGTCCTCGGGTCTGAAGAAGGGCGTCGTGGTGAATATCGAGGCCACCGTCGACGCCATTTCGCGGGTCATCCAGGAAGTGGAGTTGATGGCCGAGTGCAAGATCCGCGATGTGTATACCGGCATCGCCGGCAGCCATATCCGCAGCTTCAACTCCAACGGCATGGTGGCGATCAAGGACAAGGAAGTCTCGCCGCTGGACGTCGAGCGGGTCATCGAAACCGCCCGCGCCATGCCGCTGCCGGCCGATCAGCAGATTCTGCACATCCTGACCCAGGAGTTCGTCATCGACGGTCAGGACGGCGTGCGCGAGCCGATCGGCATGAGCGGCGTGCGCCTCGAAGTGAAGGTGCACATCGTTACCGGCGCCGTGTCGGCGGCCCAGAACATCGTCAAGTGCGTGCGTCGCTGCGGTCTCGAGGTGCTCGATCTGGTGCTGCAGCCGCTGGCATCCAGCTACGCCACCTTGTCCGAGGATGAGAAGGAACTGGGCGTCTGCCTCGTCGATGTGGGCGGAGGCACTACCGATCTCGCCGTGTTTACCCAGGGCGCGATCCGCCATACCGCCGTGATCCCCATCGCCGGCGATCAGGTCACCAACGACATCGCCGTGGCTCTGCGCACCCCCACGGCCGACGCGGAGGAAATCAAGATTCGCCATGGCGTCGCGATGCACACGCTGGCCGATGCCTCCGAGATGATCGAAGTGCCGGGTGTCGGCGACCGTCCGCCGCGCAAGCTCTCCCGTCAGGCGCTGGCCGACGTGATCGAGCCGCGTGTCTGCGAACTCTACGAGCTGGTTCAGGCCGAATTGCGCCGCAGCGGCTACGAAGAGTTGCTGTCGTCGGGGATCGTGCTGTCCGGCGGGGCGGCCGTCATGCAAGGCATGGTCGAACTGGGCGAAGAGGTTTTCCACATGCCGGTGCGCATCGGTTATCCGAAATACGACGGTCCGCTCGCCGACGTGGTCTGCGAGCCGCGCTACGCCAACGCCATGGGGCTTGTGATGGAAGGCGCGGCCCAGAAACGGCGTGGCATCCAGGCGCGCCAGACACGCAACGTGGGGCAGGTCTTCTCGAAAATGCGCTCGTGGTTCGAACGCAATTTCTAATCGTGGAAGAGGCCCGTCGAACGGGCTGAATCCTTATGAATCTCGGTGTGCAGTAGCCGCTTATTTAGTTGTAAAATCAGCAGTTAATACTAAATAACGGCCCGGCTGCCCATCGGCAATGTCAGTGCAGTTTCTCTTGGAGGCGAGGTAAATGTTTGAAATTGTTGAAAAGGCATCCGGCGGCACCAATATCAAGGTGATCGGCGTCGGCGGTGCCGGCGGCAACGCCGTGGATCACATGATCCGCGAAGGCGTTCAGGGGGTGGATTTCATCACCGCCAACACCGACGCGCAGGCGCTGTCCCGCTGCCTTTCGCCGGTCAAGGTCCAGCTCGGCAAGACCGGTCTCGGTGCCGGTTCCAAGCCCGAAGCCGGCCGTGCCGCGGCGCAGGAATCCCGTGACGCCATCGCGGCGGCTCTCGAAGGTGCCCATATGTGCTTCATTACCGCCGGCATGGGCGGTGGCACGGGCACCGGCGCCGCACCGGTGGTCGCCGAGATCGCCAAGGAAATGGGCATCCTGACCGTTGCGGTGGTCACCAAACCTTTCGATTTCGAGAACCGCATCCGTGTGGCCGAAAGCGGTGTCGAAGAACTCTCCAAACAGGTCGACTCGCTGATCGTCGTGCTCAACGACAAGCTGCTCGAAGTCTACGGCGACGACGCCGGTTTCGAGGACTGCTTCCGGTCCGCCGACAACGTGCTGACCAGCGCCGTCGGTGGCATTGCCGAGATCATCAACGTGCCGGGCCTCGTCAACGTGGATTTTCAGGACGTGCGCACTGCGATGGCCGAAATGGGTCGCGCGATGATGGGTTCCGCTCAGGCTTCCGGTCTCGACCGCGCCCGCATCGCCGCCGAACAGGCCGCCGTTTCGCCGCTGCTCGAAGGCACTGAACTCTCTGGCGCCCGCTGCGTGCTGGTCAACATCACGGCCAGCCGCTCGCTGAAGATGGCTGAAGTCCGCGATGCAGTGAAGACCGTCCAGGCGTTTGCGGCCAAGGAAGCCTTCGTCAAGTACGGCACCGTCTTCGACGAAAACATGGAAGACCGCATCCGCGTGACGGTGGTTGCCACCGGCCTCGGCGCCGTGCGTGCCGCTGCCATGCCCCGCAAGATGGAAGTGATCCGTACCGGTACCGACAACGTCGGCATGGAAGTCGATTACGGCAATCTGGAACTGCCGGCGGTGATCCGTCGCACCTCGCGCACGACCGTCGAAGCCATGAGCGCCAATGGGATGTCTACGCTGGACATCCCGGCCTTCCTGCGCAAGCAGGCGGACTGAGTGTCGACGGCCGCTTCGGCGGCTCGTACAAACGCGCAGCGGGAGGTTGCCTCCGTCCGCTGCGCGTTTGTGTTTTTTGGGGTGGGCGGGGTGCGGTTTGCTGCGGCGCAGCAAGCTGCTTGTGTTAAGATTCAATGACTTGAATTCGGGCTCCGATCATGTTGAAGCAGCGCACCCTGAAAACCGTTGTCACCGCGACCGGTGTTGGTCTGCATAGCGGCAACAAGGTCACTCTTACCCTGCGCCCGGCTGCGCCGGATACGGGCATCGTCTTTCATCGTGTGGATCTCGATCCGGTCGTCGATTTGCCGGCCGATCCCTATTCCGTCTGCGATACCCGCATGTGCTCCGGTCTGCAGCGGGGGGCGGCGAAGGTCAATACCGTCGAACACCTCATGTCGGCCCTTGCCGGGCTGGGCGTCGATAACGCCCATATCGACGTGGATGCCGCCGAGATTCCGATTCTCGACGGTAGCGCCGGTCCCTTCGTTTTCCTCATCCAGTCCGCCGGTATCGAGGAGCAGAAGGCGCCCAAGCGTTTTTTGCGCGTGCTCAAGCCCGTGGAGTATGTGGAGGGCGACAAATGGGTCCGCCTCACGCCTTACGACGGTTTTAAGCTCAGTTTTTCGATTCTCTTCAATCACCCCGCCATCGATAGCACCGGCACTTCGGTCACCGTCGATTTTGCCGAGCACTCCTACGTGCGCGAGGTTTCCCGGGCGCGGACCTTCGGCTTCATGCAGGACGTGGAGTTCATGCGTGCCAATGGCCTGGGCCTGGGCGGCAGTCTCGACAACGCCATCGTGATGGACGAATACCGGGTGCTCAACGCCGACGGCCTGCGCTATGCCGACGAATTCGTGAAGCACAAGGTGCTCGACGCCATCGGCGATCTTTTCCTGGCCGGGCATCCGCTGCTGGCGGCCTACAGTGCGTACAAAGCCGGTCACGCCCTCAATAACCAGATCCTGCGTGTGCTGCTCGAAGATCGCACCGCCTGGGAAATCGTGACCTTCGAGGAAGAGGCGACCACGCCGCCGGCGGTGGCCCAGTTGTTCGACCTCGCACTGAACTGAGGCCGCTGGCGTGCTGCTCCTGCGACTGCTTGGCGTGCTGGTGGGCATCGGCATCGGCGCCTCAGTTTTTGCGTACTTCTTTACCCGCGATCCGCGCTATCTGGCCTTGGCGTGGCGCTTGTTCCGCTACGCGCTGATCGTTGCGCTGGTGTTCTTTGCGCTTCTGATTCTCGAGCGCGTGCTCGTGCCGCTGGTTCCTTTCGTGTAGCGCCAAAGTCTAGCCGGCACTCTTCACCAGGCGTTTGAGCGCTGCGGCAAGGGGGGAGTCGGCCGGAAGGCTGGCGGCGAGTTCGCCGAGCCGGCTGCGTGCCGCATCGCTGATGTGGCGCTGCTCCGCGGGTGGCGTCGGCGGGCGATATTCGCGCACCGACACCTTCACCTTGATGTCGCGCAGCAGCACGCCTGCGTGGGCGAAATCGGCCAGAAGGCTGGGCACCGCTTGACGCAGCTTGACGGCCAGCCCGGCGCTGTCCACGTGTATCACCAGTTCGTCGCCCTTCAGATTGGCAACCTTGCAGGCCGACGAAAGATAGTCGGGAAGAAGGTCGGCAAGCTGGCGTTGCAGGCGGAGCAGCCGGCCTGCATGGGCCTGCAGGCGGGAGAGACTGTCGCCGCTGTTCAGATAATTGTTGATCGTACTTGCGGCCATCGGGACTTGGATTCTGGAAAAGCGCCCCCATCGTAGGGGGATAGTCAGGAGCGGACAAGTGTCACCGGCGCCTTGTCCTGCGTCACGGTCGTGTCCGGGCGACATGATAGAATCCGCCCTTTGCCGCGTTTCCCCTTCCAAATCAAATGATCGCAGGCCTTCTCAAGAAAATTTTCGGCAGCCGCAATGACCGGCTGATTCGTCAGTACAGCCAGAAAGTGCGCGCCATCAATGCACTCGAGCCGAAGATTCAGGCCTTGTCCGACGAAGAGCTACGCGGCAAGACGGTCGAATTCCGCGCCCGTATCGCCAAGGGCGAAAGCCTGGAAGCGCTGATGCCCGAAGCCTTTGCGGTGGTTCGCGAGGCCGGCCGGCGCGTGCATGGCATGCGCCACTTCGACATGCAGATGGTCGGCGGCATGGTGCTGCACGATGGCAAGATCGCCGAAATGCGTACCGGCGAAGGCAAAACGCTGACCGCCACGCTGCCGGTCTACCTGAACGCCTTGTCCGGCAAGGGCGTGCATGTCATCACCGTCAACGACTATCTGGCCAGTCGCGACTCCGACTGGATGGGACGCATTTACGGTTTCCTCGGTCTGACCGTGGGCTGCAACCTGTCGCAGATGCCCCATGAGCAGAAAAAGGCGGCCTACGCGGCGGACATCACTTACGGCACCAACAACGAGTTCGGCTTCGACTACCTGCGCGACAACATGGTCTATGAGGTGGGCGAACGCGTCCAGCGCGGCCTTCACTACGCGATTGTCGACGAAGTGGACTCCATCCTCATCGACGAAGCGAGAACGCCGCTGATCATCTCGGGTCAGGCCGAGGATCACACCGAACTCTACGTGCGCATGAACGCGGTTCCGCCGATGCTGAGCCGCCAGGAAGGCGAGGGCGAGGAGATCACCCAGCCCGGCGATTACACCGTCGACCTGAAAGCGCATTCCGTCCTCCTTACCGAGCAGGGCCACGAGCACGCCGAAGAGATTCTGGCCAACCTGGGTCTTCTGGCCGAAGGGGCGAGCCTCTACGACCCCGGCAACATCCTGTTGATCCACCACCTCTACGCTGCTCTGCGTGCTCACGCGCTGTATCACAAGGATCAGCATTACGTGGTGCAGAACGGCGAAGTCGTCATCGTCGATGAATTCACCGGTCGCCTGATGGCCGGCCGCCGCTGGTCCGAAGGTCTGCACCAGGCCGTCGAGGCCAAGGAAGGCGTCAAGATCCAGGCCGAGAACCAGACGCTCGCCTCGATCACCTTCCAGAACTACTTCCGCATGTATGAAAAGCTGGCCGGTATGACCGGCACGGCCGATACCGAAGCCTACGAATTCCATCAGATCTACGCGCTCGAAACCGTCGTGGTGCCGACTTCCCGTCCGATGATCCGCAAGGACCAGAACGACAAGGTCTACCGCACCATGAAGGAAAAGCACGACGCGATCACCGCCGACATCAAGGATTGCGTCCAGCGCGGTCAGCCGGTGCTGGTCGGCACCACCTCGATCGAGAACTCCGAGCTGCTGTCGGACATGCTGACCCGCGCCAAACTGCCGCATAACGTGCTCAACGCCAAGCAGCACGCCCGCGAGGCCGAGATCGTAGCCGAAGCGGGGCGGCCGGGCGTGATCACCATCGCCACCAACATGGCCGGTCGCGGTACCGACATCGTGCTTGGCGGCAACGTCGAAAAGCCGGTTTCGCTGATCCGCGAGGATGCGTCCCTCTCCGACGCCGAGAAGGAAGCGCGCATCGCCGCTTTGCGCGAGGAATGGAAGCAGCGCCACGAGCAGGTTATCCAGGCGGGCGGCCTCAAGATCATCGGCACCGAGCGTCACGAATCCCGCCGCATCGACAATCAGCTGCGTGGCCGCTCAGGTCGTCAGGGCGATCCGGGCGAGAGCCGCTTCTATCTGTCGCTGGAAGATCCGCTGATGAAGATCTTCGCCGGCGAGCGCCTCAACGCGATCATGGTCCGCCTCAAGATGCCCGAAGGCGAAGCCATCGAAGCCGGCATGGTGACCCGCTCCCTCGAAACCGCCCAGCGCAAGGTCGAGCAGCGCAACTTCGACATCCGCAAGCAGCTGCTCGAATACGACGACGTCTCCAACGACCAGCGCAAGGTGATCTACCAGCAGCGCAACGAGCTGCTCGAAACCACCGACATCACCGAAACCATCACCGCGATGCGCGAAGGCGTGCTCCACGACGTGTTCCGCATTTATGTGCCGCAGGACTCGGTCGAGGAGCAGTGGGACATTCCGGGCCTCGAACTGGCGCTGGAGTCCGACTATCAGCTCAAGCTGCCGATCGGCGAATGGATCACGGCCGATCCCAACATCGGCGACAACGATCTTCTGTCGCGGATTTTGTCCGCCGGCGAACAGGCTTATGCCGACAAGATCGCGCTGGTCGATGCCGCCGCGTGGCATGGTTTCGAACGCAACGTGATGCTGCAGAGCCTTGACACTCACTGGCGCGAACACCTGTCGGCCCTCGACCACCTGCGCCAGGGGATCCATCTGCGTGGCTACGCCCAGAAGAACCCGAAGCAGGAATACAAGCGCGAAGCCTTCGAGTTGTTCGAAAGCCTGCTGCAAATCGTCCGCACCGAAGTCACCAAGCTGCTGATGACCGTCCAGATCCGCTCCGAAGCCCAGCTCGAAGAGGCAGAGGTTCCGCCGGAAATGGAAAACGTCCAGTACCATCACGCCGATTACGACGAGGCGCTGGCCACCGCCAACCCCGAGCGGAATGTGGCCCAGCCGGAAGTCAATCTGGCGCCGAAGGTCGGTCGCAACGACCCCTGTCCATGCGGTTCGGGCAAGAAGTACAAGCACTG
>CALMXT010000010.1 GCA_937871125.1 uncultured Zoogloea sp.
AGCACTGGATTGTGATTCCAGGTGTCACCGGTTCGATCCCGGTATGTCGCCCCAAACAGTACTTCAAAAAGCCCCGAGAAATCGGGGCTTTTTGCTTTTCCGATCCCATCCCTGTCTTTTTCGTCTTTGTGCGGTGTTTCGGCCGGTCCGCCATGCGGTGCGACGTCAATCGGGCGTTCTGCGCCGATAAGCCGTGTCGGGCGTGCTGTGTGACTCAGTTGGACTCCGGCGGCGGTGCGGTCCTCGCAATTTTGCGGCGGGCGGCCTAGGCTTGGCTCATCGAAGGTGCTGCGGCACGGTTTGGCAGGAGAGCTGGCAGATGAGGCAGGAACGGGAAGAAAGGCGCGTGGTACGCGCTGCCCTATGGGTACTTGCGGTGTTGTTGGCGGCTGGGCAGGGCGCGTCGGCCTGGGCCGTCAATAAGTGCGTCGGGGCGGATGGGAAGGTGACTTATACCGATTCGCCCTGTATGGCCAACAGCCGGGTGACGCGGATCGATACGCCTCCGCCGCCAACGGCTGACGAGCAGGCGGAGGCGCGGGTGCGGGGGGAGCAGATTATCCGCGAGGCGCGGGCGCTGGAGGCCCGGCAGGCGGCCGAGGCGGCCGAGCGGCGGCGTCAGCAGGCCTCGGCTCAGGCTGCGGAGTTGGCGGCGCAACAGGCGGCGCAGCTACGTCAGGCCCGGGAGGACGCGGCGCGCGAGGAGGCGGCGCGGATGGTGGTGGTGCGCCCGTATATTCCCCGTTACTGGCCGCCGGCGGTGCCGGCTCCACCTAGACAGAAGCCGGTCGAGCGCGAAAAACCGGCACCGATGGGGGCTTTTCCCTTCCGTTAATGGGAGGTTTTGAGGACCCGCACCGGGAGCGGGAGCGTGGCCGTGGCGTTGCCGCCGAGGATCAGCAGGCGCACCGGTTGATCGCCGTTCTGCGCGGCGTGGCTCAGCGCGTGGATGACGCGGGCGGCGAGGTCGTCGGCGGGATCGTCGAGGACGATCAGCGTCGGACGGCGCGGCAACCAGCGGGCGAGGGCGGCGAGACGGGCTTGGTCGACCTTGGTGAGCCAGGCGTCGTCCCAGGGCGCGTCGGCACGTCGGGGCAGAAACCACAGTAGCGGACGGAGTTGGACGCCGATGCGGTAGACGAGGCCTCCGACGCGGCTGCGTTCGTCGAGTTGATGGTAGCCGGCCAGGCGGTAGCCGAAGTGGCGGACGCTGGCTTCGGCGCTTTGCGGTGCGCGGGCGCAGCTGAGTGCAAGCGGAACGGCCGGATGCGACCAGGGCAGCAGCGTAGCGCCGCTGCCGGCGCCGTCGGCCACCCAGGCACCGAGTTGCCGCTTGAGGGCTTCGTCGCCGGGGTTGGCCTGGGGAGCGTCGTCGAGTGGCGCCAGCGCCGCGGCGTCGTAGCGCCGGCGCAGGCGTGACAGGCGGGGCGCGACCGCGAGCAGCGCGGCGACGGCCACCGTCGCGACGATGGCCGGCCCGGTGTTCAGCACGCGAAGCGGCTCCGCAGTTCGGCGAGGTTCAGTTCGTCGAGGATTTTCTCGATGCGCTCGAGGGCGTTTTTACGCGGGGCGTCGGTGCGGCGGGCGATGATCAGTTCGTTCTTCATCGAGTGTTCCCAGCCGACCAGTTCGGTGACGGTGAGCTGGTAGCCGTGGGCTTCGAGCTGCAGGCAGCGCAGGACGTTGGTGAGCTGGCTGCCGAATTCCCGGGTGTGGATCGGGTGGCGCCAGATTTCGGACAGCGGGGTGAGACCGAAGCTGGCGTTTTTGTTCTTGCGCAACACGCTGGCCACTTCGGCCTGGCAACAGGGCACCAGCACCACGAAGCGGGCCCGTTTGGCGAGCGCGAACTGGATTGCGTCGTCGGTGGCGGTGTTGCAGGCGTGGAGCGCGGTCACCACGTCGATCCGGTCGGGGATTTCGGCGGAGGCGGTGGATTCCTCGACGCTCACGTCGAGGAACTTCATACGCGGAAAATCCAGCCGGGCGGCAAGCTCGCGGGAGTGGGCGACCAGTTCCTTGCGCGTCTCGATGCCGTAGATCGTGCCGGCGTCCTTGGCCTTGAGAAACAGGTCGTAGAGGATGAAGCCGAGGTAGGACTTGCCGGCGCCGTGGTCGGCGAGGGTGAGATCGCCGCCGTCGGCCAGCACTTCGGCGAGCAGCGGCTCGATGAACTGGTAGAGGTGATAGACCTGCTTGAGCTTTCTGCGGCTGTCCTGGTTGAGCTGGCCGTCGCGGGTGAGGATGTGCAGCTCTTTGAGCAGTTCGATCGACTGGCCGGGACGGAGGTCGGGATGGACGGCGGGCCGGGTGTCGGCGGCTGCCCCGGGCGCCTTGGCGGACTTAGTTTTCGCCATCGGTCTTCTTCGGCTGGGTGTGCGACATGCCGAGGGCGAGCCAGCCGGCGATGCCGAGCTTTTTCATGGTTTCGATGTTGCGCTCGTAGATCGTTTCGGCTTCGGGGAAGGCTTCGACGGCTTTGTCGAGGCTGTCTTCGCGAATCAGGTGCAGGGTGGGGAAGGGCGCCCGGTTGGTGTAGTTGGTGATGTCGTCCGGCTCGGTGCCTTCGAATTGATACTCGGGGTGGAAGCTGGCGATCTGGATCACGCCGTCCAGCTCGTGCTCGACGACGGCTTCGTCGGCGATCTGGTGCACGTCGTTGAAATCGAGAAAATCGGGGAACAGCGTCGGGTGGATGAGGAGCGTGGTGTCGGTTTCTTCGGGATCGACTTCGGCGAGATAGTCCAGCTCCCGGTCCAGGTCTTCGAGGAAGGCGTCGATGTGGCGGGCGTCGCTGACGACGATGCGCACCTGGTTCTTCACATAGACCGATTTGGCGAAGGGGCACAGGTTGAGGCCGATGACGGCTTTTTCGATCCACTCGCGGGTGGCGGCGACGACTTCTTCGTGGTTCATGGGGCGGGGCTTTCGGGGATTTCCTTCGAGGGTCGCCATTTTGCCCTGATAATGGCGGGCTTTCATTGATTCAACGCACGCCCATGTCCATCCAGTGGTTTCCCGGTCACATGACTTCCGCCCGCAAGAAGGCGGCGGAGAGCATGGAGAGGATCGACGTCGTCATCGAGGTGCTCGACGCGCGCCTGCCCGAGGCGAGCAGCAACCCGATGATCCGCGAGCTGCGCGTCCATCGCCAGCGTCCGTGCCTCAAGATTCTCAACAAGGCCGACCTCGCCGACCCTGCGGTGACGGCCCAGTGGCTGGCGTATTACAACAGCCAGAAGAACGTGACGGCGGTGGCTTTGTCATGCAAGAAGCCGGGCGACGTGGCCAAGGTGGTCGGCCTGTGCCGGCCGCTGGCGCCCCACCGTGCCGATCGCCTCAAGCCGCTGCGCATGATGATCATGGGGATTCCCAACGTGGGCAAATCCACGCTGATGAACGCGCTGCTCAAAAAGCGCGTCGCCAAGGTGGGCGACGAGCCGGCGGTGACCAAAAGCCAGCAGATTCTCGATCTGTCGCCCACGGCCACGCTGATCGACACGCCGGGCATGATGTGGCCGAAGATCGAACACGACTCCGACGGCTTCATGCTCGCCGCCAGCCACGCCATCGGCCGCAACGCGGTGATCGACGAGCAGGTGGCGAACTTTCTGGGCGATCTGCTGCTGGTGCGCTATCCGGCCCTGGTGGCCAAGCGCTACGGCCTTGCGCCGGAGACGCTGGCCGCCCTCGACGGCCCGGCCCTGGTGGAAGCCATCGCCCGGCGCCGCGGCTGCCTGCTCAAAGGCGGCGGGCTGGATATCGAGAAGGCGTCGCTGATCCTGCTGCAGGATTACCGCGACGGCGCCCTCGGCCGCGTCAGCCTCGAAACGCCCGAAACCCGCAAGGCGATGATGGCGGCCCATGCCGAGGCGGTGGCGGCAAAGGCCGCGGCCAAGGCGGCCGGCGAGGTGGATTCGGCGGAGCCGGACGCGGTCGAAGACTGAGGCGGCCCGGCCGGGCGCCTTTCCGATTTTGGCGCGCCGACGTCGCCTTGCGACGGCATCGGCGCCGCCCTCAAACCCTCAGCAGCAAGGTTTTCAGCGGTGGATTGCCGTCGAGGCTGGGAAAATCCTCTTCGGGCAGAATCCATTCCATCTCGCGGATCGGGCGGC
>CALMXT010000011.1 GCA_937871125.1 uncultured Zoogloea sp.
GTTCTTCGGCGTTGCGGCCGATGGCGGCGGTGCGGGCGATCAGGCTCATGCCGCCCGGGACTTCGAGCTGGTCCATGACGTCGCGCAGTTCGGCGCGCTCGTCGCCCTCGACACGACGCGAAACGCCGCCGCCACGAGGGTTGTTGGGCATCAGCACGAGATAGCGGCCGGCCAGCGAGACGAAGGTGGTGAGGGCTGCACCCTTGTTGCCGCGCTCGTCTTTTTCAACCTGGACAATCAGCTCCTGACCTTCCTTCAGCGCTTCCTTGATGGAAGCGCGACTGGCTTCGACACCAGGTTGGAAATAGGAGCGGGAGATTTCCTTGAACGGCAGAAAGCCGTGGCGTTCGGCGCCGTAGTCGACAAAAGCGGCCTCGAGACTGGGCTCAATGCGCGTGATGACGGCTTTGTAGATGTTGCTTTTACGTTGTTCCTTGGCGGCCGATTCAATGTCGAGATCGATCAGTTTCTGACCGTCGACAATGGCAACGCGGAGTTCCTCGGCCTGCGTCGCATTGAAGAGCATGCGCTTCATTCGTCTTTTTCTCCCGCGCGGCACACGGGCAGGACGAAACGCGCCACCCGCTTAATTGCGGTGACTTAGTTTGGCGTTGTCGCGATTGTCCTTCATCGAGGGAAATCAAACTAAAGTGGGTGGCGGGATTCGTCTATTTGAACCCTGAACCGCGATGCTCGCTGAGGGGTTGCGAAAGGGCCGGCTGCGTCGCCTGGTCTCGCGATCTGGTACGGGGCGTACTCTTGGGTACGACGGCGTTCCGCGTTGCGACCTCGGGCCTGCTTGCCAGGATTCCTTCACGACCCCCGGTTTCAGGGCCTTCAATCTGCGTGTGCGGCTGCGCGCAATTGGTACAAGTTTATTGTCGAATACAGTACCATCGCCCTCTTTTTGTCTGGCGACGGACCTTCCTGTGGTTTTTCGGGAGCGGGTAGGGTGCCGGACTGTTCTGGATTCGTCCCGGACTTGAGTCGCTCCGGCGCGGCGCCTGCTGGTGTTGAATCTCTGAACAACACACTGTCGAGCAGGCACGACGCATCAGGACCGAAAAACCGCCAAACAGTATATTTCAAAAAGATGGCCTTGAGTAAAGCTCCCGCAGTGAGTCACACCCGTGTGGATGAAGGCAGCGCCGGTCAGCGGATCGACAACTTTCTCGTCCGTGTCTGCAAGGGGGTGCCGAAGAGTCACATCTA
Source organism: uncultured Zoogloea sp. (assembly GCA_937871125.1). Lineage (GTDB taxonomy): Bacteria > Pseudomonadota > Gammaproteobacteria > Burkholderiales > Rhodocyclaceae > Zoogloea. Next base: position 1,213 of record CALMXT010000011.1, read on the forward strand.
CCGCATCCTGCGTAGCGGAGAGGTGCGCGTGAATAGTCGCCGGGTGGATCAGACCTACCGTCTGCTGGAGGGTGACGAGGTGCGCATTCCGCCGATCCGGCTGGCCGAGAAGGAAGCCGTTGCGCCGGTGCCGATGGGCAAGCCCTTCGACATCGTTTTCGAGGACGAGGCCTTGCTGGTGCTCGACAAGCCTGCCGGTCTGGCGGTGCATGGCGGGAGCGGCGTGAGTTTCGGCGTCATCGAGCAACTGCGTCGGCAGCGTCCGGAGGCAAAGTTTCTCGAACTCGTCCATCGCCTGGACCGGGAAACTTCGGGGCTGCTGATCGTCGCCAAGAAGCGCAGCGCGCTGACCGTGCTGCACGACATGATGCGCGACGGCAAAGTGCAGAAGCGCTATCTGACGATGGTGGCCGGACGCTGGCTGAATCCGCTCCAGCACATCAAGCAGCCTTTGCTCAAATACCTGATCGACAACGGCGAGCGCCGCGTCAGCGTGAATCGCGAAGGCAAGCCGGCACACAGCATCGTGCGGCTGGTGAAGCGCTGGCGCGATTTCAGTCTCGTCGAGGTGGAGTTGAAGACCGGGCGTACCCACCAGATCCGGGTGCACCTCAGTCATGCGGGCTTTCCCCTTTGCGGCGACGACAAGTACGGAGATTTCGCGCTCAATAAGCAGCTCGAGAAGGAGGGGCTCAAGCGCATGTTCCTGCACGCCGCGAAGCTTGCCTTCCGCCATCCGCTCACGGACCAGGCGATCGAGCTTTTCGCGCCCTTGCCGGCTGAACTGGAAAATTTTGTCGTCGCAATCGAGCAGAGCCAGGAGAGGGAATATGGTTAAAGATGTGGCCCGGCGTTTCGAGCTGATCGTTTTTGATTGGGATGGCACCTTGATGGATTCGGCGGCGGCCATCGTGCGGGCGATCCAGGCGGCCAGTGCCGATCTGGGATTGCCGGTTCCGACCGATGCGCGTGCCCGTCACGTGATCGGCCTGGGCTTGTCGGATGCGCTGCGCCACGCGGTGCCGGAGTTGCCTGAGACGGACTATCCGCAGATGGTTGAGCGCTATCGTCATCATTATTTGTCGAGCGATCGCGAGCTGACGCTTTTCGACGGAACCGTCGAACTCATTTCCGATCTGCACGACAGGGGGTTTCTGCTGGCGGTGGCCACCGGCAAGAGTCGCAACGGGCTGGATCGGGCGCTGGGTTTTTCGGGCCTCGGGCGCTATTTCCACGCCACGCGCTGCGCCGACGAGTGTTTTTCCAAGCCGCATCCGGCAATGCTCCACGAACTGATGGACGAACTTGGTGTGATGGCTGAATCCTGTCTGATGATCGGCGACACCACTCACGATCTCCTGATGGCGAAGAATGCCGGTGTGGCGGGGTTGGCGGTGAGCTTCGGGGCGCATCCGGTCGATCAGCTCGAAGCGGAGGCGCCGTTGGCTTGCGTCCATACGCCGACGGAGTTGCGCGCGTGGCTTGCCGCGAACGCCTGATCTGCGAGTCCGTCGCGCTGCGTGACGGGGAGGACGGCGTGCGTTTCACCGTAACGCGCCCGGGTGGCGAAGCGCCGGCCTTTGCGGTGCGTTTTGGTGGGCGGGTGTATGCCTTTTTGAACCGCTGCGCCCATGTGCCCATCGAACTGGATTGGGTGCCGGGGCGTTTTTTCGACGATTCGCGCCGGTATCTGATCTGCGCGACCCATGGCGCGATGTATGAGCCGCGTAGCGGCCACTGTGTGGCGGGTCCGTGTCGCGGCGCGCGTCTCGGCGTGGTGCCTGTCGTCGAGCACGACGGGGCGGTTTTCTTGATGAGTGACGATGAGCGATAGCAGGAAAGACGGCGGCGAACCGGGGTGGGAGCGTCAGGTGCTCGAGCGTCTTGTGCTGGAGGCTTTGGCCGAGCAAAGGCGCAGCCGGCGCTGGAGTGTGTTTTTCAGGCTGGCGACCTTGATCTGCGTGGTGCTGGGCTTGTGGATTGTCGGCGGTTTCGGGGATGCCGAGCCGCTGGATGGCGGTCGCCACACGGCGCTGGTGAGCGTCGAAGGCGTCATCGCCCCGAAAGGCGAGGCGAGCGCCGAGCGGGTTGTTGCTGCGCTGCAGTCGGCGTTTGCGGATTCGGGTACCGAGGGTGTGGTGTTGCGCATCAATAGCCCCGGCGGCAGTCCGGTGCAGGCCGGGATGATCAACGACGAGATCGTCCGGTTGCGTGGCCTCCATCCGGGTGTGCCGGTGTATGCGGTGGTCGAGGATATCTGTGCGTCGGGCGGCTATTACGTGGCAGCGGCGGCCGATCGCATTTTTGTGGACAAGGCCAGCATCGTCGGATCGATCGGGGTGCTGATGGACGGCTTCGGCTTTACCGGCCTGATGGACAAGCTCGGCGTCGAGCGGCGCCTGCTGACGGCCGGCGACAACAAGGGTTTTCTCGATCCGTTCTCGCCTCAGCAGCCCCGGCAGCTCGAGCATGCGCAGACGATGCTAAAGGACATCCATGCCCAGTTCATCGACACCGTTCGCAAGGGGCGCGGTGCGCGGCTGAAGGAGACGCCGGAGATGTTCTCCGGGCTCATGTGGACCGGTGCGAAGAGCGTCGAACTCGGGCTGGCCGATGGCTTCGGGACCGTCGAGTCGGTGGCGCGGGACGTCGTCAAAGCCGAGGATATCCGCGATTACACCCAGAAACCGAATTTCGCGGAGCGTTTTGCCGAGCGCTTCGGGACCGACATGGCGCAGAGTCTGATGAACTCGCTGGCAAAGACCTCGCTGCGCTGATCAGCCGGCGAGGAGCAGGAATACCGTGGGCCGCTTCGCCAGATCGGGCGCGGCGGCCTTTTTCCATTCGGCGATCCGCCGGGTGAGGATCCATTCGCTGTCGACGGTCAGATCGCGGGCGATGCACAGGCGGGTTTCCGGCCCGCAGGTGGTGCGCAGCGCCTCGAACATGCGGTCGTTGCGATAGGGCGTTTCGATGAACAGCTGGGTGCGCGAGAAGCGCGCGGATTCGGCTTCGAGCTCGCGGATGCGCTTCTTGCGGGCTTCTTCGTCCACCGGCAGGTAGCCGTGGAAGGCGAAGCTCTGACCGTTGAGGCCGGATGCCATCAGGGCCAGAAGCAGCGACGACGGTCCGACCATCGGAACGACACGCACACCTTTTTCATGGGCGCGACGGACGAGGAGCGCGCCGGGGTCGGCGACGGCGGGGCAGCCGGCTTCCGACATCAGGCCGGCGTCCAGACCGGCCAGGAGCGGGGCGAGCAGCGCATCGAGGTCCGCCGGGCCGGGCTTTTCGGGCAATTCGCGGATGTCCAGTTCGCGTAGCGAGCGAGGGTGTTCGAAGCGCTTGAGTTCGGCGCGGGCCGTTTTGGCGTTCTCGACGACGAAATAGTCGAGACTGCGCGCCCGGGCGCCCACCTCGGCGGGCGTTGTGAGTCCGGTCGAGGCCGGGCCGAGACTGACGGGGATCAGGTAAAGCGTGCCGGTCGTCATCGTCAGGGCAGCGCCACGCCTTCGTTGCGCAGCATGCGGGCCAGTGCGATCAGTGGCAGGCCGACGAGGGCGTTGGGGTCGTCGCCGCGGAGTGCGTCGAGAAGCGTGATGCCGAGCCCTTCGGATTTGGCGCTGCCGGCGCAGTCGAGGGGGCGCTCCTTGTCCACGTAGCGCACGATTTCCTCGTCCGACAGGGTGCGGAAGCGTACTTCGGTCGGTACGGCATCCACTTGAACGTGGCCGGTTCGGGTGTTGAGCACGGCCAGTGCCGTGTGGAAGATTACGCTGCGACCGCTCATCGACTTGAGTTGGGCGATGGCGCGCTCGACGGTGCCGGGCTTGCCGAAGCGGGCGCTGTCCATGTAGGCGACCTGATCGCTGCCGATGATCAGGGCGTTGTCGAATTGGCTGGCGACTGCGCGGGCCTTCTCGACGGCCAGGCGTTCGGCGGTGGCCCATGGCGTTTCTTCGGGCAGGGGACTTTCGTCGAGATCGGGGCGGGCGATGTCGAAGGGCAGGCCGAAGCGCTGCAGGAGTTCGCGGCGATAGACCGACGTGGAGGCTAGAACGAGTTTCATGGGAGAAGGCGCGGAACCGACGGAGCCGGATCGCGAAGTGCGCAGGGTTTTGACACAGGGAGCCGAAAATAATATCATGCCGCGCTTATGTCGCAAGAAAGCTTCGTGATCG
>CALMXT010000012.1 GCA_937871125.1 uncultured Zoogloea sp.
CATGGACATCGCTTACACCATTGCCGGCTTTTCCGTCGGCGCCATCGTCGGCCTCACCGGAGTTGGCGGCGGCTCGCTGATGACGCCCCTGCTCGTGCTGATGTTCGGCATCAATCCTTCGGTGGCGGTCGGTACCGACCTCCTTTACGCCGCGGTCACCAAGGCGGGCGGCACCGTCGTCCACGGCCTCAAGGGAACCGTCGACTGGACCGTGACCCGGCGCCTCGCCTCGGGTAGCATACCGGCCTCTGCGCTGACGCTTGTGACGCTCGGATATTTTGCGCCGGGCGGCATCGGCGGTGCGACCGCAGTCATCAAGGTCGCTCTCGGGATCGCGCTGTTGCTGACCGCCATGGCGATCATCTTCCGCAAGCATATCCAGGCCTTCGCGCTGGCCCGCTCGGCCGGCAAGGAAAATCCCCGCCGCACCGCTGTGCTCACCGTGCTGACCGGCATCGTGCTCGGCGTGCTGGTATCGATCTCGTCGGTGGGCGCCGGCGCCCTGGGAGTCAGCGCGTTGTTCTTTCTGTACCCCCGCCTGCCAACGCTGCGCATCGTCGGCAGCGACATCGCCCATGCGGTGCCGCTCACCCTGGTCGCCGGCATTGGCCACTGGTTTCTCGGCAGCGTCGACTGGTCGCTGCTCGGCAGTCTGTTGATCGGCTCCCTGCCCGGCATCTGGCTGGGCAGCCATGTTTCCACCCGGGTCCCCGACCGGGTGCTGCGTCCGATTCTGGCAACGATGCTGGTCTTGGTGGGCAGCAAGTTGATTGCGGCCTGACCGCCCCCTGATAACAGGAAGAAAACCATGTACCGTTACGACCCCTACGATCAAAAGATCGTCGACGAACGCGTCGCCCAGTTCCGCGACCAGACCCGCCGCTATCTGGCCGGCGAACTGACCGACGACGAGTTCCGCCCCCTGCGCCTGCAGAACGGCCTCTACATCCAGCGCCACGCCCCGATGCTGCGGGTGGCCGTGCCTTACGGCCTGCTGTCGTCGCGTCAGGTGCGCAAACTGGCCCACATCGCGCGCACCTACGACAAGGACTACGCCCACGTCACCACGCGCCAGAACTTCCAGTTCAACTGGCCGGCGCTCGAAGTCGTACCCGAAATCCTGGCCGAGCTCGCCACCGTCGAGATGCACGCCATCCAGACCTCCGGCGCCTGCATCCGCAACATCACCTCCGACCCCTTCGCGGGCGTCGCCGGCGACGAATACATCGACCCGCGCCCCTGGTGCGAAGTGCTGCGCCAGTGGAGCACCTTCCACCCGGAATTCGCCTTCCTGCCGCGCAAGTTCAAGATTGCCGTGAATGGCGCCGCCGAAGACCGCGCCGTCATCCAGTGCCACGACATCGGCCTCGAACTCAAGCGCGACGCCGCCGGCGAGATCGGCTTCCGCGTGCTGGTCGGCGGCGGCATGGGCCGGACCCCGATCATCGGCGAAGAGATTGCCGACTTCGTGCCCTGGCAGCACATCATCACCTACTGCGAAGCCATTCTGCGCGTCTACAACCGCTACGGCCGCCGCGACAACCTTTACAAGGCCCGCATCAAGATCCTCGTCAAATCCCTCGGCGTCGCCGAGTTCAAGCGTCAGGTCGAAGAGGAATGGGCCTTTGGCAAGAACGGCCCGAGCACCCTCACCGAAGCCGAAGTCGCCCGGGTCGCCGGCCACTTCACCACCCCGGCCTACGAAACGCTGACCGGCGACGACGCCGGCTACGCCGCCCAACGGGCCGCCAACCCGGCCTTCGCCGCCTGGGCACGCCGCAACGTGCTCGCCCACAAGGTGCCGGGCTACGCGGTGGTCGTGCTGTCGCTGAAAAATCCGGCCCGAGCGCCCGGCGACATCTCCGCCGAACAGCTCGAACTCGTCGCCGATCTGGCCGACGCCTTCAGTTTCGGCGAAATCCGCGCCACCCACGAACAGAACCTGGTGCTGGCCGACGTCAAGCAATCCGAGCTCTTCGCGGTCTGGGAAAAGGCCCGCGCCTCCAGCCTTGCGACGCCGACCTTCGGCCTCCTGACCGACCTCATCTGCTGCCCCGGCGGCGATTTCTGCGCGCTGGCCAATGCCAAGTCGATTCCCATCGCCAACGCCATCCAGGCCCGCTTCGACGATCTCGACTATCTCTACGAGATCGGCGACATCGAACTCAACATCTCCGGCTGCATGAACTCCTGCGGCCACCACCACGTGGGCCACATCGGCATCCTCGGCGTCGACAAGAACGGCGAGGAGTGGTATCAGGTCAGCCTCGGCGGCAGCCAGGGCAACCAGACCAGCATCGGCAAAGTGATCGGCCGCTCCTTCGCCGCCGCCGAAATGCCCGACGTCATCTCAAAGATCGTCGACGTCTATCTCGCCCAGCGTCTCGCCGGCGAACGTTTCATCGAAACCGTCCGCCGCCTCGGCCTCGACCCGTTCAAGCTCGGCGTGTATGGCGAAGCCGCCGTCAAGGAAAGGAAGCAAAATGCCTAAGCTCATCAAGAACGGCCAACTCATCGACGACGACGCCCGGATTCTGGTCCTCGACGAAACCCAGGCACCCGAAGAGCTCACCCTCGCCGACGGCCCGGTGTTCGTGCCCTTCGCCGTCTGGCAGGCCCACAAGGGCCAGCTTTCCGGCCGGGCAGGCCTCGGCGTATGGCTCGACAGCCACGAAGAGGTGGAAGACCTCGCGCCGGACCTCGACAGTATCGGCGCCATCGCCCTCAACTTCCCCAAGTTCACCGACGGCCGCGCCTACTCCGCCGCCGCCCTGCTGCGCACCCGCCTTGGCTACAAGGGTGAAATCCGCGCGATCGGCGAGGTGCTGCGCGACCAGTTCTTCTTCATGCAGCGCTGCGGCTTCGACGCCATCCAGCCCAAAGCCGGCAAATATTCCGACGCCCAACTCGAAGAAGCCCTGGCCAGCCTCAAGGATTTCTCGACGCCCTACCAGGCCGCCGTCGACCAGCCCGAACCCCTGTTCCGCCGCGCCACCCGCAGCGCCTGAGCCCGGAGACGCACGCATGCATCCGAACCAGAACCCCAAGCTCGACGATCCCGCCCTGCTTGCCAGCCTTGAAGCCAAGGTCGCCACCCTCAAGGCCGAGCTCGCCGCCTGGGCGGCCGAACTGCCGGCGATCACCATGGCCAACAGCCTCGGCGCCGAAGACATGGTGCTCACCGACGTGATCGCCACCGCCGGTCTGCCCATCGAGATCTTCTCCCTCGACACCGGCCGTCTGCCCCTCGAAACCTACGACCTGATGGCCAAGGTGCAGGCGCATTACGGCCTCAAGCTCAAGTTCTTCTACCCGCAGCACGAAGCCGTCGAAAGCTTCACCCGCGAGCACGGCATCAACGCCTTCTACGACAGCGTCGAGCTGCGCAAGGCCTGCTGCCACGCCCGCAAGGTCGAGCCGCTGGGCCGCGCGCTGGCCGGCAAGCAAGCCTGGATCACCGGACTGCGCGCCCAGCAATCCACCACCCGCACCGACCTGCCCAAGCGCGAATTCGACGCGGGCAACGGTCTCGTCAAGTTCAACCCCCTGTCCGACTGGACCGAAAAGGAAGTCTGGGCCTACATCCGTCTCAACGAGGTTCCGTACAACGCGCTTCACGACAAGTTCTACCCCAGCATCGGCTGCGCGCCCTGTACGCGTCCGGTGTCGATCGGCGAAGACGTGCGCGCCGGACGCTGGTGGTGGGAAAATCCGGAATCCAAGGAATGCGGCCTGCACGTCAAGAAGTGACGGACACCAAAGAATCATCAACCGAGTAAAGCAATGTCGACGCTCACCAAACAAACCCTGAGCCACCTCGATTGGCTCGAATCCGAAGCCATCCACATCATGCGCGAAGTGGCCGGCCAGTGCAGCAACCCCGTGCTGCTGTTCTCCGGCGGCAAGGATTCCCTGTGCCTGCTGCGCCTCGCCGAAAAAGCCTTCCGCCCGGGCCGCTTCCCCTTCCCGCTGATGCATATCGACACCGGCCACAACTACAAGGAAGTCACCGATTTCCGCGACAAGCGCGCCGCCGAGCTCGGCGAACGCCTGATCGTGCGCTCGGTGGAAGACTCCATGGCCCGCGGCACCGTCGTCCTCAAGAACGAAGGCGAATCCCGCAACAAGCATCAGTCGGTCACCCTGCTCGAAGCCATCGAGGAATTCGGCTTCGACGCCTGCATCGGCGGCGCCCGTCGCGACGAGGAAAAAGCCCGCGCCAAGGAACGCATCATGAGTTTCCGCGACGAGTTCGGCCAATGGGACCCGAAGAACCAGCGTCCCGAGCTGTGGAACCTCTACAACGCGCGCAGCCACAAGGGCGAGAACATCCGCGCCTTCCCGATCAGCAACTGGACCGAAATGGACGTCTGGCAATACATCGAGCGTGAAAAGCTCGAACTGCCGAGCATCTACTTCTCCCACATCCGCCCGATCGTCATGCGCGGCGGCGCCATGGTGCCGGTCACCGACATCACCCCCGCCAACGCCGGCGAAGAAATCCTCCAGCTGCAGGTGCGTTTCCGCACCGTCGGCGACATCACCTGCACCGCACCCGTGCTCAGCGATGCCGACACGGTCGAGAAGATCGTCATCGAAACCGCCACCACCACCATCACCGAACGCGGCGCCACCCGCCTCGACGACCAGACTTCCGACGCCTCCATGGAGCAGCGCAAGAAGGAAGGGTATTTCTAAATCATGACCAGCGCCCACACCTCCCCCACCCAGATCGAAGACCGCGGCCTGCTGCGCTTCCTGACCTGCGGCAGCGTCGATGACGGCAAGAGCACCCTGATCGGCCGTCTGCTGTTCGACACCAAGACC
>CALMXT010000013.1 GCA_937871125.1 uncultured Zoogloea sp.
AAATGAGGGGGCTTTTGGCGGCATTCCCGGCAATTCGCCGGTCCATGAAAAAAGGCGCCCGTAGGCGCCTTTCGAAGAAAGCCGGAGCGGAGTCCGGATTTCGGTGTTGCTTAGCGGTCGCGGTTGAAGGTGCGGCCGGCGCGGGGCTTGCCGCCGGTGCCTTCGCTGCGTCCGCCGCCGAAGCCGCCGGCGCCGTGATGGTTGGAGCTGCGCTTGGCCACGTGGGGGAACTCGGTGCGGTGTTCCGGGTGACGCGGGGCGCTGGTGGCGTCGCGACGGCCGTCGCCGGCCCACGGGCTGGCCGGACGGCCTTCGCCGGCTTCGCGACGCGGTTCGCGGTCGAAACGCCCGGCGCCGCTGAACGGGCGCTTGACGTCGCCGGAGCGCGGGCCGTTGCCGTAGCCGCGGCCGCCATCGCGACGGGGGCCGCCGGGGCGACGGTCGTCGGCCGGCATGGTGCTGCGCGGCTCGAGGCCCGGCAGGGTATGCACGGCCAGCGGCTGGCTGGTGTAGCGTTCGATGGCGCGCAGCAGGCGCACGTCGCGGCGCTCGGCCAGGCTGATGGCGACGCCGCTGGAGCCGCCGCGGCCGGTGCGGCCGATGCGGTGCACATAGTCGGCGGCAACCTTGGGCAGGTCGTAGTTGATGACGTGGCTGATGGTGCGCACGTCGATGCCGCGGGCGGCGACGTCGGTGGCGATCAGCACGCGCAGGTGGCCACGACGCAGTTGGTCGAGGGTGCGGGTACGCATGCGCTGGTTCATGTCGCCGTGGAGGGCGGCAACCGAGTGGCCTTGCGATTCGAGGTTGAGCGTCAGGGCGTCGGCGTCGCGCTTGGTGGCGGTGAACACGATGGCCTGTTCGACGCCCACGTCGCGCAGGATGCCGTCGAGGAGACGGTTCTTGTGACCGATGTCGTCGGCCACCAGCAGGCGCTGTTCGATGTTCTCGTGGCGCGCTTGGGCGTTGTTGATCTCGATGCGTTCCGGGTCTTTCAGCATGCGTTGCATCATGCGGGCGACCTGACCGTCGACGGTGGCCGAGAAGAACAGGGTCTGGCGCGTGGCGGGCAGCTTGGCGACGATGGCTTCGATGTCGTCCACGAAGCCCATGTCGAGCATGCGGTCGGCTTCGTCGAGGATCAGGATCTCCAGGCGGGCGAAGTCGATGCGGCCGCTGTTCATCTGGTCCATCAGGCGGCCGGGGGTGGCCACCAGGATTTCGTAGGGGCTGGACAGCAGCTTGTTCTGTACGGGGTAGGGCATGCCGCCGACCACGCTGACGGCCTTGGCGTAGCGCAGGTTCTTGCCGTAGCCCTTGCAGGCGTCGGTGACCTGAACCGCCAGTTCGCGGGTCGGGGTGAGTACCAGCACGCGGGGGCCGCGGGCTTTGATGGTGGGCTCAAGGGTAAGGCGCTGCAGCGACGGCAGCATGAAGGCTGCGGTCTTGCCGGAGCCGGTCTGGCTCGAAACGATCAGATCCTTGCCGGCGAGCGCGGCCGGAATGGCGGCTTGCTGAACGGCGGTGGGTTCGGTGTAACCGGCTTCGGTAACGGCTTTTACAATGTTCTCGGACAGGCCGAGGCTGGCGAAATCCATATTCGCTTCCTTATCTTTGTATTGCGGATGCGGTGCCCGCGAAGAAAAAACGGCAACGCGCCGCTGCGCAGAAGTGCGAGCGGCAGTAAGGCTGCCTGACTGGCATATCGGCACTAACCGATCAGGGCAACCTCACGTCGAATACGGGAGATATGGAAGGCTAGGGACGATCTGACTCGGTGCGAACCGCTTTGCACCGGATCGGCAACTATAGTCTGAAAGCCGAATTGACACAAGGAAAATGTTGCGGCGCAAAAAACGCCCGTCGTCGCTTCTGCTAATCTGACGGGCTGACAATCGTGGGCATGTCCGTTTTGCCCCCAATTTGCGATCAGCTTCCATCAAAGGATCTTCCATGCGTTTCGACAACAGCCGGGAAAGCAGCAACGTCGAGGACCGGCGCGGCGGAGGCGGCGGAATGCCCATCGGCGGGAAGGGCATCGGCATCGGCACCATCGTACTGGCGCTGGTGGCGATGTATTTCGGGGTGGACCCGAGCGTGGTGTTGAATCAGGCGGTGCAGTCGCCGGCGCCGAGCGCCAGCGTCCGTCCGTCGGGCCCGCCCGCCAACGACGCGGAGACGAAGTTCGTCCGTCACGTGCTCGCCGAAACCGAAGATACCTGGCAGCAGATCTTCCGCCAGAACGGCAAGGAGTATGTCGACCCGACCCTGGTGCTGTTTTCGGGCGCCACGCGCACGGCCTGCGGCACGGGGCAGGCGGCGATGGGGCCGTTCTACTGCCCGGCGGACCAGAAGGTGTATATCGACCTGGGCTTCTATCAGGAACTGAAGAACCGCTTTCAGGCGCCGGGCGATTTCGCCCAGGCCTATGTGATCGCCCACGAGGTGGGCCATCACGTGCAGAACCTGCTGGGCATCTCCGAGAAGGTGCAGGCGGCGCGGGAGCGGGCCGGCGAGCGCGAGGCCAATGCGCTGTCGGTGCGTCTGGAACTGCAGGCCGATTGTCTGGCCGGCGTGTGGGCCAAGAATGCGGATGCGGCCCGCGGCATTCTCGAGGCGGGCGATGTGGACGAAGCGCTGCGCGCCGCGGCGGCGATCGGCGACGACAACCTGCAGAAGCAGGCCCAGGGTTATGCGGTGCCGGATAGTTTCACCCACGGTTCGGCGGATCAGCGCACGCGCTGGTTCAAGCGCGGGATGGCGTCGGGCCAACTGGGCGCCTGCAACACTTTCCAGGCGAAGGCGCTGTAGCCGGGTTCCTGTCCCTCATCCGCGGCGGCGCGGCCTCGTGGCCGCAGCCGCCCGTCGCGTCCTCTGCGGTTCCGTCCGTTTCCTTGCCATGCGGGATGCCTGTGCCTGCCGGCGCCGTTCATTCAGTCTGCATGTCTTTGCGCTAAAGTTTTTTCATGAATTCCCGTTGAGCCGGTGTGGCTTCTCGTGACGAAAGCATGTTCGCGCGTCACGAGGGATCGAATTCATTTTCCGTTGCGATCCCGTCTTCTTCGGCTCGCCGATGCATGCGACGGAAATCCTGGCCGAAGCCGCCTCGGTCGGTGCAATTGCGGAACGGGAGCGTGTTGCGGCGCAGCAGGTGGTGACAATGCAACTTGATGGCTCCGTATTGAGCGGCAAGGCCAAGGACGAACTGGCAGGGCTGATTCTGAAGACCATCGCCGAGGCCGTGCTGGTCGTGGCGGCGGACGGACGTGTCGTCGGCTTCAACGCGAAGGCATCCGCGATGTTCGGCTATCCGGACGACGCGTTTCTCGGGCTGTCGGTCGAGGCGCTGATTCCGGAGCGCTTTCGGCGCAAGCATCGAATGATGCGGGAAGGGTTTTCGGCCGATTCCCCGCCGCGCATGATGGGCAGCAATCGCGATCTTTACGCTTTGCGTCGCGACGGGAGCGAATTTCCGGTCGAAGCCGGCCTCGGACCGATGATCGCCGATGGCAATGCCTATGTGATCGTCAGTCTGGTGGACATGACCGCCCGCAAGCGCGCCGAAGAGGAAGTCCTGCGCCTGAACGCCAGGATGGCCGATTTGCTCGAGGCGCGGACGATGGTGCTCGAGGATACCCGCCAGACCCTCCACGCGCGCACCCTCGAGTTGCGGGATGCGCTGGCCCGCTTGGCGGATGCCGAGCGGCGGAAGGCCGAACAGGAGCGAAAGCGCCTGAGTCTCGAACTGCACGATGAGATCGGTCAGCAGCTGACCGCTCTTTCGATCAACTTCGAGATGATCCATCGGCGGTGCACCGATCCGGCCGCGGCCGTGCCCATCCGGAACGCCTCCGAGATCATCAAGGGGCTGTTTGCGAGCATCCGCGAAATCGTCACCCAGCTGCGTCCCCCTCAACTGGACGATCTCGGTCTGCCGGCCGCTCTGCGATGGCATCTGGACCGGGTCCGGCAGACTTCCTTCCTGAAGATCACGTTCGATGAAAACCTGGGCGACGCGAGGTTGCCGCCGGACGTGGAGATGTCGTGCTTCCGCATCGTGCAGGAGTCCATCACCAACACTTTGCGCCACGCTTCGGCACGGGTTCTGGAAGTGAGGATCACCCGTGCGTCCGGGCAGATCGGCCTGAGCATCAGCGACGACGGGGTGGGTTTCGATGCCGATCGGCTTGGCGCCGACAACGATCGGTGCGGGCATTTTGGACTGGCGGGAATGCGCGAGCGGGTGCTCGGAATGCAAGGCCGCTTTGCCGTGATCACCGCGCCGGGGCTGGGGTGCCGGATTCAGGTCGATATCCCCGTTGCGCCCTTGACGGACCAGGTGGCGTCATGACGGTCCGGATCCTGATTGCCGACGATCACAAGCTCGTGCGGGCCGGTCTGGCCATGTTGATCGAGGAGATTCCGGGCTACGAGGTGATTGCACAGGCAGACGACGGCGTCTCGGCCCTGGAGAGTGCGATAAGGCTGAAGCCCGATGTGATTCTGGTCGACATCAACATGCCGCGCATGTCCGGCCTGGAATGTCTCGCCAAGTTGCGCGAGCAGGCGCCGGAGATTCACGTGCTCATGCTTTCGATGTATGCCAACGAGGAGCATGTCATCCGTTCGCTGAACCTGGGCGCGCGAGGCTACCTGCTCAAGGATGCGACGCCATCCGAACTGGAACTGGCGATCCGTACCGTGGCGGACGGCAACCTGTGGCTGTCGGCTGCCGTTTCGACCCAGGTGCTGAAGCGCTATGGCACGCGCGGTCAGCCCGCCGGCGAAAAGGACGACGTGCTGACGGCGCGCCAGCAGCAGATTCTCCAACGTCTCGCCGAGGGGGCGTCGATCAAGGAGATTGCATTTGAGCTGAGCGTCAGCATCAAGACGGTCGAGACCCACAAGGCTCAGATCATGGAGCGCCTGGGCCTGCACGACATTCCGGCGCTCGTCCGCTACGCGATTCGCAACGGCATCGTGGCCCTTTGAGACGACGGCCGGCCGCTTCCCGATTCGGATAGCGGGTCGGACGTGGTGCAGGCGCCTCAGGAATTTCGAAAGTCGGACGTCGAAATCCCCGATGGCTATGCCCATGACGCAGCGCTAGTCTTGGGTCAAGCATCGAGGTCCTCGATGCAGGCAGCCATTCCGGTGCCGTCGCTTGGGGAAAGCCATGAATTCAGTGCGAATCATCGTGCATGACCGGAATGCCGAGAGGCTCCAGGCGGTGGCGATCCAGTTGCTGGAAATGGGCAATGTGGAGGTGGCCACTTCGGCGCACTGGCTGGATTCGATCCGGAAAATCGTGGCGTGGAATGCGATGGCCATTTTGTATGGCCACGAATCGCTCCCCGATGGTGCCAGGCTGTGGTTGCGATTGCTGGCGGGCATCGAGTCGCCGCCGGCGGTGGGCTTTTACGGCCGGAGCACGGACGTCATCGACCTGGAGTCGAACTGCCAGCGCTTCAAGCTGCGCTACCTGGGATGTTTTGCGTTTCCCATCGACGGTCTTCGCCTGCGCAATACGGTGACGATCCTGCGTCAGTCGGTTGTCTGCGGATCGCTTGAGCAAGGAGGCGCGCGATGACTATCGCTGCACTGAGCGGAAAGGGTGCGCTGTCGTTGCACCGGGCCTTGCTGCTGGGGTTCTCCGTCGTGGTGATCTGCGTTTCGGTGCTGATCGGCCACGCCGAACTCGCCCGCGAGAAGGCGGCGCTGGATGACATCCTCAATCGGCACGTCGCGGCCGGAGCACGTTCCGGCAGCATCTATCTGCGGGAGCAGTTTGAACGCTTCGGTGAAGACGTCCGGGTGCTGACGGCGATTCCTCCGGTCGAGGGCTACGCACGGGCGCGACGGAACAACGGCAAGGATCCGTTTGGCGGTTCGAGTGCCGACGAGTGGCTCACGCGCATGGCGACCATCTTTACGGCCATGATGCAGCCGAATCCGCTCTATATCCGCATGCGCTTCATCGGCATCGACGACAACGGACGGGAAATCGTGCGCGTCGATCAGAACGACGGATTGATCTCGCGCAGTCCGGAAGGAGACCTTCGGCAGCATGGGGACCAGGACTATTTCCAGGACACCATGAAGCTCGCGTCCGGCCAGATCCACTTGTCGAGCGTCTCGCCGAACCGCAAGAACGGTGTGGTCGAGAAGCCGTTCAGGCCGGTGCTGCGCGTGGCCACGCCCGCCTATACGGGCGATGGCGAACTGGTCGGCATCTTTCTGATCAGCATTGACTTCGAATTGCTGTGCGCACGTCTGGGCGAGCGGATTCCCGGTTCGCTGCAGGGATTCCTGGTCAGCGACGACGGCGATTTTCTGTGGCATCCGGACAAGCGCCGCGCGTTGGGTTTCGAGGCCGGCACGCCTTATCGCGTGCAGGACGAGTTCGACGGGCTGGACATGAGCGGCGTCCGGGCGATGAGCGACGCCTCGACCGCGCGCTCGCAGATGGGCCGGGACGGGCCGATGCGGCTTTTTGCGATCCGCGTTCCCTACAACGACACCGAGGCCCGCCGGGCCGTGACGGTGATCGTCGAATCCTCCGAGCAGGAGCTTACCCAGATGCTCGCCGCGTCGCGGCGATCCCTGCTCATGTCCGGGGGCGGCCTTTTGCTCTTCGTGCTGCTGTTTACCGGCGTGTTCCTGCGCAAGGCGCTGAAACCGCTGGGCCAACTGACGACGGCCGCCACCGAGATTGCGCGCGGAAACTACCGGGTCGAGATTCCGGAGGTGGCGGGCAAGGAGATGGCGGCGCTCCGCTCCGCGTTCATTTCGATGCAGAGCGAGGTTTCCGCCCGGGAGGCCGAACTGTGCAGTCACCGCGACCGCCTGCAGGAACAGGTCGGAATCACAAGCACCGAGGTGACGGCGATCGTGCAGTCGGCGGTCAATGGTGTCGTGACGGCGGATGAGAATGGAATCATCCGGATCTTCAATCCTGCCGCCGAAAGGATGTTCGGCTGGAATGCCGCCGATGTGGTGGGTCAGCACTTTTCGGTTCTGATGGAGTCCGGCCCGGCGGCGAGTGGCGACTTCATCGCGGCATCCGTACTCTCCGGCAAGGGTCGGGAGGTCGTTGCCCGCCGTCGTGACGGCAGTAGCTTCCCGGCCAATCTGGCGGTCGGTCACGAAAGGCTCTCGGCTACCCGGCTTCTTTTTGTCGCTTTCATCTCGGACATCACGCTCCAGAAAAGGCGGGAATCCGAACTGGTTCAGGCCAAGGAAATGGCGGAGTCCGCCGCCCGCGCCAAGACCGAATTTCTTTCCAACATGAGTCACGAGATCCGCACGCCGATGAATGCGATCCTCGGTCTCGCCTACCTGATGGAAAAACAAGAACTGCCTGCCGAATCCCGCACGATGGTGCAGAAGATCCACGGCGCGGGGCGTTCGCTGCTGGCCATCATCAACGACATTCTCGATTTCTCGAAGATCGAAGCCGAACGTCTGGAGCTTGAGCATGTTCCGTTCCGGCTTTCGGATGTCCTCGACAACCTGGCCACGATCATGGCTTCGACCCTGGGCGTCAAGCCGGTGGAGCTGGTGGTGGGGTCTCCGCCGGCGGGCGCGGACTACCTGACCGGCGACGGCCTGCGTCTCGGGCAGGTGCTGATCAATCTGGTCAGCAATGCCATCAAGTTCACCGAGCGCGGAGAAGTCACCGTCGCCATCGACAAGCTGGATGACGACGTCACGACGGGGCGGGCGGTCGTGCGGTTCAGTGTCAGGGACACGGGCATCGGCATTCCCGAGAGCAAGCAGAAGCAGATTTTCCAGGCCTTTTCCCAGGCGGATACGTCGACAACGCGCAGCTACGGCGGAACCGGCCTGGGGCTGGCGATCAGCAGCCGTCTGGTGGAACTCATGGGTGGCGTGCTGGCGGTGAACAGCGTGCCCGGGCAGGGCAGCACGTTCAGTTTCACCCTCTCCTTCGAACGCAACGAGCCGGCGGGCACGGCCGTGCCGGAGATGACCCATCAGCGCGTATTGATCGCCGACGATCATCCTTCGGCGCGTCATGCGCTGGCCGACGTCACCGCAGGGCTGGGATGGAGTTCGGAGGTCGTGGAGTCCGGCGCGCAGGCCGTGGCGGCCGTGCACGAAAGCGAGGACAAGCCGTTTGACGTGATCCTGCTCGACTGGCGGATGCCCGAACTGGACGGTCTGGAGGCCGCCGAACGCATCCGGAATGTCGCCAGCCAGGAATCCTCACCCATCATCGTCATGGTGACGGCCTATGACCGCAGCCAGTTGCAGCGCGTCCCCGGAAGCCAAGTCGCCGATGTCGTGCTCACCAAGCCGGTGACGAGTTCATGCCTTTACAACGCGGTGCAGGAGGCCAAATGCCGCCGGGGCAGTCTGACGCCGGCACTGCATGCCTCGGCCGTGGTTCAGCGGCTGGTCGGCATTCGGGTTCTGGTTGTGGACGACAGCGACATCAACCGCGACGTGGCCGAGCGCATCCTGAGCGGGGAAGGGGCGAGCGTGGAACTTGCCGGCGACGGCAGCGCTGCGCTGACGGCGCTGGGCAACAGTCCGGACGGATTCGACATCGTGCTGATGGACATGCAGATGCCGGTCATGGACGGCTATACCGCAACCCGCCAGATTCGTGCGACCGAAGCGCTGGCGAAGATGCCGGTCGTCGCGCTGACTGCCGGCGCGTTCAAGGCCCAGCGCGATCTGGCGCTCAAGGCCGGCGTGAATGCCTTTGTGGCCAAGCCGTTCGACGTGGAGCAACTGGTCGACACCATCGTCGAACTGACACGCGCTGCGTCCCCGAGCGCGTCTCCGAAAGCGGCGCCGAGCGGATCGCCCCCGTCCTCGCATGTGGTTCTGAACAGTGCCCGCGCCGCGTCCATCTGGCGGGATATGGACGCCTACGGCCGGCTGCTCAGGAAGTTTGCCCAGACCTATGCCGACTCCATCGACGGGATCGTGGATCTGACCGCCGCCGAAGCCGCCGCGCTGATGCACAAGATGCGGGGAGCTGCGATGCAGCTCGGGCTCGAAGCGCTGGGACACCAGGCGGGCATCGTCGAAGAGTGTCTCGCCGACGGGGGCGATCCGGGTGCCGATCTGCCCGCCTTGCGCAGCGCGATGGCCGCCGCGCTGCACGCGATCGACGGCTATGCCGGATCGGATGCCGCCCCGCCGCGCGACGCGCCCAGGCTCGGGAACGACGCACTGCTATGCGGCTTGCAGGAACTCGATGCCGCGCTCGATAGCGACGATATCGACATGATCGAACCCCTGATCAAGCAGCTTGCAGGCAGTCTGCCGGCGGACGTTCTGGCGCCCTTGCGTCGCGCCGTCGATGCCTACGATTTCGCGGAGGCGCGGCAACTCGTCCGCGGCGCGAAGAACCGGTTTCAGTGTGTAGCGGAGGTTTTGTCATGAACGGCCCAATTCTCATCGTCGATGACGAACCCATCAATCTCGATGCCATGCGCAGCGTTCTCGCTGGCGAACATCGACTCGTCTATGCACGCAACGGGCGAGAGGCGCTGGCGGCAGCCGTCAAGCATCGAACGTCCCTGATCCTGATGGACGTGGATATGCCCGACATGGATGGCTATACGGCCTGTCGGGCGCTCAAGGCAAATCCCGCCACCGAGCATATTCCGGTCATTTTCGTCACCAGTCACGACGATGCGCGGGATGAGGCGCTTGGTTTTGCCGCGGGGGCCGTAGACTTCATCGCCAAGCCCATCTCGGCGCCCGTCGTGCTGGCGCGGGTGAGCATCCATCTATCCCTGGTGCGGGCCACTCAGCTCGAACAGAGCTATCGGGACGCCATCGGCATGCTTGGCGATGCGGGTCATTTCAACGATACGGACACCGGCATGCACATCTGGAGGATGGCCGCATACTCCCGCGCGTTGGCCGAATCCCTGGGGTGGAACGCCGAGCGATGCGAAACCCTCGAACTGGCCGCACCCATGCACGACACCGGGAAAGTCGGCATCCCCGACGCCATCCTGCGCAAACCGGGAAAACTGGATGCAGGAGAGTGGTCGGTGATGCGGACCCATGCGCAGATCGGCCACGACATTCTCGCCCGCTCAAGGGCGCCGGTTTTCCAGCTCGCGGCGGAGGTCGCCTTGTGTCACCACGAAAAATGGGACGGCAGCGGCTACCCCCACGGGCTAAGCCGGGACGAGATTCCCGAGTCGGCACGGATCGTCGCGCTCGCCGACGTATTCGATGCGCTGTCGATGAAGCGTCCCTACAAGGACGCCTGGCCGATGGACAAGGTGATGTCCACCCTGCGGGAAAGCAGCGGCACTCATTTCGAACCGCGCCTTATCGAAGCCTTTGAAGACGTCCTGTCGGATATCCTGGACATCAAGGCGCAATGGGACGATCGGGATTGTCGGGGTATCGCCCATCTGGAGCAGGTTTGAGCCCGCTGGCCGGCAGGAGGGGCCAGGCGTCTTTGCCCGGTCGTTCAGGGCTATGCCGGAGCGCCGAGGGTGATGCGGAAACAGGTGCCGCCGCTGTCCTGCGGCACGATGGAGATCTCGCCGCCGTACCGATGGGTCAGCCACATCGCGATGGAAAGATCCGTATCGCCGTCTGGTTCCAGGCTGCCTTTGCCGCGACTGTCGGGTTGGGCGACGGCACCGGACAGCGCGCTTGCCTCGGCTGGCGACAGGCCGGGTCCGTTGTCGCACACTTCGAATCCTCGCCCCGTTGCACTGGCGCGCACCTTCACCCAGGCCGCGGCCTGAGGGCGGACGTGGGCGATCGCGCGGGAGAGCAGGCTGAACAGGACGCCGCGCAGCAGCACGGGGTCGCCCTGCATCCGGATATCCGGTGCGCAGTCCAGTTGCACCGTTTGTAGGGTGGCGTGGCTCTCGGTCAGCTTCGGCCAGAGCGCCTGTACGAGGGCGGAGATATCGACGGTTTCCTGCGGCAACGAGACCTGGGTGCCGCTCGAAAGTCTCTCCAGATCCGCGAGTACATGTCCGATCTGGCCATCGCTCTCGTAGAGACGTTCAAGGGCGGCGGGAACATCGTCGCGGCCATCGCTGGAGGCCGTGTCTCGCAGTAGATTCAGGTTGTCGTGGAGGCTCGCGGCGGAACGGCGCAGGCGTCGTGCGGCGGTGCTGGCCAGGGTTTCCAACCGTGCGTTGGCGGCCATGAGACGCTGGGCCCGTTCGGCCAGACTTGCTTCGGCGGTACGTCGGGCTTGGCGTTCCCGGCGCAGCAGGCGGGCCGACCAGGCGCCGCCGATCAGCAGGGTGAGCAGCGCGGCCGCGGGCGGTCCGGCAAGGGTGGCGATGTCGGGCTCCGGTTTGGCCGGCGCATACACCGTATCGAGCCAGCGGTTCTTGGCGGCGACGATTTCCTCGGGCGTCAGCGCGTCGAGCGCCCGCCGCAGGATCGCCGCCAGTTCGGGGGACTTTTTGCTGACGCCCAGATAAAGCTCGCTGTCGCCTTCCGGAACATGCCCGGCGATGTACAGCGAGCCCAGGAAGCGGGACTGGATGAGACGGTTCACGGCGTGCAGGTTGCCGATTGCCACATCCGCCGAGCCGGCCGCGACCAGACTCAGGGCATCTTCCTGGGTGGCCACTTCGACGAGTTGGATCGTCGGGTAAGCCTTGCGGATGCGGTCGTGCAGGAAGTGCTCCTTGAGCAGCGCCAGCTTGCGCCCATTGAATTCAGCCAGATTCCAGACCTGCTGGTAGTTGCTGCGGGTGACGATGACGGTGGGCGCCGACAGGTAGGGGCCGACGAACAGCAGTTGTTCGTGGCGCTGGGGCGTGCGGGCGGCGGCCACGAGTACATCGAGGTCGCCGCCGAGGGCCTTTTTGAGCACGCTCGACCACGGGCCGGCGGTTTCGTCGACGGTGAGCCCGGTCTTGTCGCGCAGCAGGCGGAAGAGTTCGATCGAATAGCCTTCGGCCTGGTGGTTGGGATTGGTGTAGCTGAGGGGGTAGAAGGCCTGGTCGTAGCCCATCCGGATCGGGCCGTGACTGAGCAGCCAGGCTTGCTCGGTGGCGGTGAGGCGGAAGTGTTCCCCGGGGATGCCGACGATGGCCGGAAGATTGCGGCGGATCAGGGCGTTGCCCTCGTCGTCGCTGACGAACATCATGGCCTTGCGCAGGATGCTGTGGAGCACCGGCTGATTCTGGTTGACGGCGAGGGCCATCGCGGAGAGGTCGGCGTCGAAGTGCTTGCGCACGGTGAGGTTGATCAGGTGGAGCTGCTCGATGTAGTAGTGGGCGACGGCCAGCATGCCGATGTAAGCGTCGGCCTCTCCGGTGGAGACGGCGCGCAGGGCGGCTTCGGTGTCGACGAAGTCGATCAGTCGTGCGGCCGGTTTGCTGCGTTCGAGCACCTCGTGCGAGGCGTGGCCTTTTTCGACGGCGATCCGCAGGCCGTCCAGGCTGGCGGGGAGTTCGATGCTGCCGCTGCGGGTGATGACCACCGCCGGGGAGTGCAGGTGACCGCCGGTGAATAGATATTTTTTGCGCCGGGCCTCGGTGGGGGTGAGCATCGGAATGAGGTCGATGTTGCCGTGGTCGAGGGCGGCAAGGACGGCGGGGAAGTCGGCGAAGCGCCGCGTGCGGAACTGCAGACCGGTGCGCCGGCTGAGGAGTTCGAGGTAGTCGGCGCTGGGGCCGCTGTATTGGTCGCCCTGCCAGGCGTGGAAGGGGCGGAAATCCGGGCCGTCGCCAACCCGCAGTTCGGGGTGGCGAGCCAGCCAGGCGATCTCGTGAATATCCAGACTGGCGCGAAAACGGGCGGCGGAGGCGTCGGGTGGATCCGTGGGGGCGTCGGCGGCGCGGCCTGGGGCGCCGGTAAGCGAAAGCAGCAGGCTGAAGAAAAAAGTCAGCAGCCGACGCGCGCAGATCTGGAGGGCTCGACCGGTAAGCTTCATGGCAGTCGGGAGAATTTAACTACCCGCATGGTATTCGTTTTCCCGGCTTGCGGCGGGGCCGGGAAGCTTGTCCGGCCCCGTTGCGGTCAGCCCGCCAGCTTGGCGAAAGCTTCGACGACTTCCGGCGGTGCCTGGACCAGTTCGATCAGCACGCCTTCGCCGCCGATGGGGAACTCTTCGTTGCCCTTGGGATGGAGGAAGGTGATGTCGAAACCGGCCGCGCCTTTGCGGATGCCGCCCGGCGCGAAGCGCACGCCGTTGGCGCCGAGCCATTCGACGGCCTTCGGCAGATCGTCGATCCACAGGCCGACGTGGTTGAGCGGCGTGGTGTGCACGGCGGGTTTCTTCTCGGGGTCGAGGGGTTGCATCAGGTCCACTTCGACCTTGAACGGACCTTTGCCCATCGCGGTGATGTCTTCGTCCACGTTTTCGCGCTCGGACTTGAAGTTGCCGGTGACTTCGAGGCCGAACATGTCGACCCACAGGGTGCGCAGGCGGTCCTTGGACGGGCCGCCGATGGCGATTTGCTGTACGCCGAGGACTTTGAATGGTCTGGTCATGGTTTTCTCCCTAGTAAGAAGCGGAGATTTTACGGGACTTGGCGCGGCGACGGGGCCGGCTTCACTTGCCCGGGCAGCGCTGCACCGCTTCCAGCCAATACACGATGTCTCCCACCACCGCGATGCTGCCCGAGACCACCAGCGATGCCGCGGAGACGGCCCCGGCCAGCACCAGCAATTCGGCGCAGCCGTCGTTGCGGCAACTCACGAATGCCGCTGTCTGATAGGCCCGGAGCTCCATGTGCCGCTCCATCGTGCCGCAGGCCGGGTTGTAGCGGATTGTGGTTTCGGGCATGAAGACGACGCAGCCGCCCAGCGCTGCCGTGCCGAGCGCCAGGGCCGCGGCGCGGGCGCGCGGTCTTAATCCCACGTCACCGTCGCGCACAGCAGGTAGCCGGCGCCATAGACGGTCTTGATGATCTTCGGGTCCTGCGGGTTGTCTTCGAGTTTGCGGCGCAGGCGCGAGATGCGCACGTCGATGCTGCGGTCGAAGGGGTCGAGTTCCCGTTCGCCGATAAGCTGTTCGCGGGTGAGGATCTTGTTGGGGCGTTTGAGGAGGGTCTGCAGCAGGGCCGCTTCGGCGGCGGAGAGGGAGACTTCGCGGCCGTCGTCGCAGACAAGATTGAGGCGGCCGATGTCGAAGTGCCAGTCGGCAAAGTGTACGGTGCTGTGGGCGGCGCTGTTGTCGACGGCCGCGGCTTTCTGGTAGCGGCGAAGGATGGAGCGCACGCGGGCGACCAGTTCGCGGGGTTCGAAGGGTTTGACGAGGTAGTCGTCGGCGCCCAGTTCGAGGCCCAGCACCCGGTCGGTCAGCCCGTCGCGACCGGTCAGGATCAGCGCGGCGCAGGGGTGTTGTTCCTGGAGTTCGCGCAGCACCTGCAGGCCGTCCATGTCGGGCAGGCCGAGGTCGAGGATGGCCAGTTCGGGCTGGATGCGTTTGACGCGGGCCAGCAGGGCGCGTCCGGTGCCGAAGCTTTCGCTGCGAAAACCGTATTCGGCGAGGGTGCCGGCGATCAGGCGGGCGATGTCGGTTTCATCCTCGAGGACGAAGATGAGCGGACTGTCGTGGTCGGCGAATGTCATGGTGCCGGGGTCTCCGGGGGAACGGCGGCGGCGACGGCCGTGGCGATGGCGTCGGCGAGTCCGGCGCGCTCGAAAGGTTTGCGCAGGGTCGGGATGTCCGGCATGGCGGCAGGCGCCTCGCCGGTGGCGTAGCCGGTGATCAGCAGAATGGGCAGTTGCGGGCGCAGCCGGCGCGCCAGGGCGGCCAGTTCGCGCCCGCCCATGCCGGGCATGACGGTGTCGGAGACGAGCAGCGCGATGTCTTCCACTGCCTCCAGCATGGTGCCGGCGTCGACGCCGTTGGCGGCTTCGAGCACCGGGTAGCCGAGCTCGGTGAGCTGTTGGCGGATGACCTTGCGCACTTCGGGGTCGTCCTCGACCAGCAGTACCAGCCGGCTCGCGTCCGCGCCGTCGGCGGTGTGGCGGGCCGGTGCGGGTGCCGGGACGGGGGCGTCGGTCATCGGGACGATGAAGCGCACGCTGGTGCCGACGCCCGGGGTGCTGAGGATGCGGATGTTGCCGCCGGACTGGCGGATGAAGCCATACACCATGGCCAGCCCGAGGCCGCTGCCGGCGCCGAAGGATTTGGTGGTGAAGAAGGGTTCGAAGACCCGCGGCAGGTGTTCCGGCGCGATGCCGGTTCCGGTGTCGGCGACGTCGAACTGCACGTAGTCGCCGGGCGGCGTATCGACCAGCAGGGCGAGGCTTTTGGGGATGTGGCGGCGGGCCACGGCGATGCTCAGCCGGCCGCCGTCGGGCATCGCGTCGCGGGCGTTGATGGCGAGGTTGAGGAGGGCGCTTTCGAGCTGGTGGGGGTCGATCAGGGCGTGGAGTTTTTCGGTGGGCAGGTCGAGGCGGATGGCGATGCGCTCGGTGAGCGAGCGGGACAGCAGCTGCATCATGCCGTGGACGAGGGCGCCGACTTCCACCGGGCAGGGGTCGAGGGATTGCTGGCGCGAGAAGGTGAGCAGGCGGCGGATCAGTTCGGCGCCCCGACGGGCGGCGGCGAGGGCCGGTTCGAGGTGATTCTCGAAGCCTTGATGGGCGGGCAGCTTGTCCTTGAGCGTGGCGAGGTTGCCGGTGATGACGGTGAGCAGGTTGTTGAAGTCGTGGGCGAGGCCGCCGGTGAGCTGGCCGACCGCTTCCATCTTCTGGGCCTGGATCAGTGCGGCCTGACTGGCCTTTTGCTCGGTGATGTCGATGGAGAGCACGAAAAAGCCCCGCACGCCGCCGCTTTCGGCGGCTTCGGGCACCACCGCGCTGCGGGCATACACCTGGCGGCCGGCGGCGTTGGTGCGGCTGTATTCGTAGCTGACCTGCTCGCCCGAATGGGCTTGTTCGAGATAGGGCCGGACCTGGGCATAGGCTTCGCTGCCGATGACTTCGGCGATGGTCTTGCCGCGGATGCTGGTCTTGTCGATGCCGAACCAGTCGGTGTAGCCCTTGTTGGCGAAGCGGTAGCGCTGCCCGGCATCGACGTAGGCGATCATCGCCGGTATGGCGTCCATGATCAGACGCAGACGTTCCTCGCTGCGGGCGAGCTGGGCCGCCACCTTGTCGATGCGGCCGGTGGCGGCTTCGAGTTCGGCGGTGCGGGCGCGCACGCGGGTTTCGAGTTCGGCGTTCTGGCTTTCGATGAGCTGTTCGTAGCGGCGCTGTTCGGTGATGTCGGTCCAGAGGGTGACGAAGCCCAGGTTGGGGATCGGTACGCCGCGGATGGACAGCACTTGGCCGTTGGGGCGGGTGCGCTCGGCGTGATGGGGCTGGAAGGCGCGCACGGCGGCCATGCGTTCGGCCACCCGGCGTTCGATGTCGGCTTCGCCGAGTTTGCCGGCGCTGCCGTCGCCGTATTCGCCGCGGCGGAGGTTGAAGCGCACGAATTCCTCGAAGGGGGTGCCGACCCGCACCAGATCTTCGGGAAAGTCGAGCAGGCGCAGCATGGCCTTGT
>CALMXT010000014.1 GCA_937871125.1 uncultured Zoogloea sp.
CCACGCTTTCACCCATTGTCGGCTGGTTCACGTTTGCCCAGCCCAGTTCGTCCCGTAGCGCCTGGGCGAAAGTGCTGGAGGCGGCGGATTCGCCGTGGACGACGTAAGTATGTCGCGGGGGCGTGTGAAAGCCGCGTGCCCAGTCGAGGAGTTCGGCCTTGTCGGCGTGGGCTGAAAGACCGCCGACGGTGTAGATGCGCGCTCTGACCGGCACCGGTTCGCCGAAGATATGCACCAGCCGGGCACCGTCGACGATGCGGCGGCCAAGCGTGCCTGCTGCTTGAAACCCGGCGATGAGGATGCTGCATTCGCTGCGCGGCAGGTTTTCGCGAAGATGGTATTTGATGCGCCCGGCCTCGCACATGCCGCTGGCCGAGATGATGATGGCGCCGCTGCGCACTTCGTTCAATGCTCTGGATTGCTCCACGTCGGCGACGAATTCGATCTTCATCTTGGCGGGGTGGGTTTGCAGCCACGCGAGCAGATCGTTGGTTTCGCTGTCGAGCAGGGCAGGGTGGGCCAGCGTGATTCGCGTGGCGGTGTTTGCCATGGGCGAATCGACATAGATTTTGAGGGGCGGGAGGCGCTCGCGGCGCACCAGATCGGCGAGCAGGTAGATGATTTCCTGGGTGCGGCCGACCGCAAAGGACGGGATGATCAGGTTGCCGTGGCAAGCCTGCGTGCGTCCGACGGCCGCGACGATTTCGTCTTCGGTTTCCTGCATCGGGCGGTGCAGACGGTCGCCGTAGGTGGATTCGATCACCAGCAGGTCCGCTTCGGGGATCACGGGATCGGGGTCGCGCAGGACCGGACGGTTGCGCATGCCAAGATCGCCGGAGAACACCAGTTTGCGCGGGCGGCCCTCGCCGCCAATCGTCACCTCCAGCCACGACGAGCCGAGAATATGGCCGGCATCGTGGAAGCAGACCTTCACCGTTTCGGCGGGATGAATCGTCTCGCCGTAGTTGGCTGGCTTGAGCAACTGGAGCGAGGACTGGGCCTGGATCACCGTGTAGAGCGGTGGTTGAACGCCGCCGCTCTTGCCGCGTCGATGCTGATGACGCAGTTGCCATTCGGATTCTTTTTCCTGGATGTGGGCACTGTCCAGCAAGAGCACTTCAAGCAGATCGATGCTTGCCGGCGTGGCATAGATCGGCCCGCGAAATCCCATCACCGCCAGGCGGGGCAGCAGCCCCGAATGGTCGATATGGGCGTGGGTCAGCAGCACGAAATCGATACCGCGGACATCGAAACCGAAGTCGAGGGCATGCAGGTTTTTGGATCGGGCCTCGCGGCCGCCCTGAAACATTCCGCAGTCGACCAGAAAACGGACGTCACCCGTTTCGATCAGCGTACATGAACCTGTAACTTCGCCAGCCGCACCATGAAAACTGATACGCATTTCAAGCTCCTTTTTAACCGCCCCAGCATGAACCTCGGTAAAACGGATTGCAATGCCGACCCTGCGTGGTGCGGTCGAGACGACGGTGTCAAGCAATTGCCAATCCGATATGCCTATATCGGGCGGGGATGAAGCGGGGTGCCGGTGCAATGTGGGCCGCGTCAACGGGGCAAGGGGTGAATGTCGAGTTTTTTTACATTTCTTTTGATGTCTTAACGAATTTTTATGCTTTGAATGTTGAATCCATTGTTTTCAGATAGGTTTTTATAGAAACATCAAAATTGGCATAAATATCGCTCTTGGCAAATCTGTTCAGCAGAACCTAAAAATTTGCGAGGAGTGAGCGATGAGAAGACTGAAGCACATCCCCTTGGCCTTATCCTTGGCCTTACTTGCCGGCGGCGCCTCGGCGGCCCCCATCTACTGGACGGACTGGACCGGCACGGATCAGGACCCGGGCAACGGTTTCATCGGTAGTGGGACCATCACCACGCCGACGTCGACGGTAGCGGTGACGTATACGAACCCGCAGGGAATCGCCTTCTATCAAACATCCGGTGGCCAGTACTACTACAGCAACGGTACGGACGGTCCCAACGGGACTTCGCCCTATACGAGTACGCAGGTCGACAATCGCCCCCCGACGACCGACATCATTGCGCTGCGATATCGCGGATCGCAAACGCTGACTTTCTCGCAGGCCATTGCCAATCCGGTTTTTGCCTATGTCAGCCTCAATGGCAACGGCTATGCCTTCGATCAGGACTTCGACATCCTGAGTGTCGGCGGAGTCGACGGCAATGCATGCGGTTATTGGGGTTGTGGAACGTCCTACAAGCAGATTGTCACGGTGAATGGCGTTACCGAGTATCAACTGCTCGGAACGGGTGAGCCCCACGGCACCCTGCGATTCACGGGCACCTTCGACACGGTCAGCTGGCGCAGCCTGAGCGACGAGAACTGGAACGGCTTTACCGTTGGTGTGCAGGGAACGGCGGTGGAATTTTGCACCGCGAATCCAACTGCGCCCGAGTGCAATCCCACCTCCGTTCCGGAGCCTGCCTCGCTTATTCTGCTGGGCATCGGTTTCGGGAGTCTGGTTCTGGGGCGCCGCCGCAAGTCCTGATCGGGCAGGTCGGTGCAAAAATGGGAATGGGAGCTTCGGCTCCCATTTTCGTGTTGAGGACGGCGCTCGAGATCCCCGCGTCGGCACTGATGCGCGGACGTCGCCAGGTGCGGCTCGATTTTAATAGCTTGACTCTCCACCCCAAGGGGCCACACTCAATTGGCGTGCTGCGGCGCATTACAAATAGCCAGTACTGGCGTCATCGTCGCCCATTCGGTGACGCCGTTCCAGGCGAAACCACGCAGCAATCCCCAGAAAGGAAAACCGCCATGCAAACC
>CALMXT010000015.1 GCA_937871125.1 uncultured Zoogloea sp.
CCTGCGCGGCAAGGGCCAGGGCTGGCTGACGGCCGAGTACGGCATGCTGCCGCGCTCAACCCATACCCGTAGTGCCCGCGAAGCCGCCAAAGGCAAGCAGAGCGGACGCACCCAGGAAATCCAGCGTCTGATCGGGCGCAGCCTGCGCGCGGTGGTCGACATGCACGCCCTCGGCGAGCGCCAGATCACCATCGACTGCGACGTTCTGCAGGCCGACGGCGGCACCCGCACAGCCTCCATCACCGGCGCCTGCGTCGCGGTTTACGACGCGTTGCAAGGTCTCGTCAGCGCCGGCAGACTGCCTGCCAACCCGATGCGCGATTTCGTCGCCGCGGTGTCGGTGGGCATATACAAAGGCATGCCGGTGCTGGACCTCGATTACCCCGAAGATTCCGACTGCGAAACCGACATGAACGTCGTGATGACCGGCGCCGGCGGCTTCGTCGAAGTGCAGGGCACCGCCGAAGGCGCGCCCTTCTCCCGCACCGAACTCGATGCCCTGCTGGAACTTGCCGGCGACGGCATAGCCCAACTTGTCATTGAACAGAAAAGGGCGCTCGGCATCGCCTGAGCCCCGATCGGAGCCGCGCCATGAAACAACTCGTCCTCGCCAGCGGCAACGCCGGCAAACTGAAGGAACTCGCCGCCCTGCTCGCCCCTCTCGGCATCGAAGTGCTCCCCCAATCGGCCTTCAGGGTCAGCGAAGCCGACGAACCTCATCCGAGCTTCGTCGAAAACGCCATTGCCAAAGCCCGGCACGCCGCGCGCGCCACCGGCCTGCCCGCGCTGGCCGACGATTCCGGGCTGTGCGTCGACGCGCTCGGCGGAGCGCCCGGCGTGCAATCGGCGCGCTTTGCCGGCGAACCCAAATCAGACCAGCGCAACAATGCGCTGCTGCTCGAACGTCTGGCCGGCGAGACCAACCGTCGCGCCCGTTTCTACTGCGCCCTTACGCTGGTCCGCCACGCCGAAGACCCACAACCGCTGATCGCCTGCGGCGAATGGCACGGCGAGATCCTCGAAGCGCCGCGCGGCAAGGACGGCTTCGGCTACGACCCGCTGTTCCTTGTTCCCGACCTGGAACAGACCGCCGCCGAAATCGCCCCGGAATTGAAAAACGTGCTCTCCCACCGGGGCTCGGCCTTCCGCCAACTGCTCGACAAACTGCGCGCCGAAACCCACTGATCTTCAGACACGCAGCCCCACCGCAACTCACCATATGGCCGAACCCCGGATCATTCCGATCACTCCCAAGGCCGCGCCACAGCCTGCTACCGGCACCGACCGATGGGAAGCCCGGCTCACCGCCTCGCCGCCCCTGTCGCTCTACGTGCATTTCCCGTGGTGCGTCGAAAAATGCCCGTACTGCGACTTCAACTCCCATGCGGTGCGCGACGACGGCATTCCGGAGGCGGCCTACCTCGAAGCCCTCGTCGCCGACCTGGAAAGCGCCTTGCCACAGATCTGGGGCCGGCGCGTGCACAGCATCTTCATCGGCGGCGGCACGCCCAGCCTGCTCAGCCCGGAAGGCCTCGACACCCTGCTCACCGCCATCCGGATGCGCGTGCAACTCGACCCGCTGGCTGAAATCACCCTCGAAGCCAACCCGGGAACGGTCGATTCGGGCCGCTTCCGCGCCTTTCGCCAAGCCGGCGTCAATCGGCTGTCGGTAGGCATCCAGAGTTTCAACGAAGCTCATCTGCGAGCGCTCGGACGCATCCACGGTCGAGACGAAGCCCTCGCCGCGGCCGAAGCGGCCCTCACCCACTTCGAGGCCGTCAATCTCGACCTGATGTACGCCCTGCCCGGCCAGAGCCTCGCCGACGCCGAAGCCGACCTGGCGACCGCGCTGGCCCTCGGGCCGACGCATTTATCCTGCTATCACCTGACGCTGGAGCCCAACACCGCCTTCGCGGCCAACCCGCCTCAGGTGCCCGACCCGGACGCCTCGGCGGACATGCAGGACCACATCGAAGCGCGCCTTCAAGACGCCGGCTACGGTCACTACGAAACCTCCGCTTTCGCCAAGCCGAACCGCGAATGCCGGCACAACCTCAACTACTGGACTTTTGGCGATTACCTCGGGATTGGCGCCGGCGCCCACGGCAAGCTGTCGTCCCATGAGGGCATCGTCCGCGAAACCCGCCCCAAGCATCCCGCAGCCTATCTGGCGGCGCTGCAGAACGGCAGTTTCGTGCAGGAACGACGCAACATCGGCGCCGCCGAACTGCCTTTCGAGTTCATGATGAACGCGCTGCGTCTTAACCGGGGCTTTCCCCGGCGGCTCTTCGCCGAACGCACCGGCCTGCCCTTCGAAGCCGCCGAGGAAGGTCTGCTGAAAGCCCGCCGGCAAGGGCTCATCGAAGTGGACGGGGAAACGCTCCGCCCGAGCGCCCGGGGCCGCCACTTTCTCAACGAACTGCTGATGCTTTTTCTTGCCGCCTGACCCCGGGCGGCACGGCGCGTCACATCACCCCAGACCGGCGAGTTGCGCCCGGATTTCATCGGGCACGGAACTGCCACTGGCGCTGCCCGCGGCCGCCCCGCGCATCAGCAGCCCATAAACCGCCATCAGCAGCCGGTTGCGCAAAGTGAGACGCAGGTTCAAGACCGTCGCACTACGCAGGGCTCCATTGGCAAACTGGCGCTTCACCTCGCTCTCGCCGGGACGAAAATCCACGTAACGGAAACGCGGATCGGCAAAGATGCGCTGGAACGCCTGCAGATGCAGGATCGCCCCCGCCGACCACGACCGAAAATCGTCCCGTTCGCCAGCACACACATATTGCAGCGTTTGGCCGTCGGCCTGCAGACACACGTAAGCCACCGGCGCCGAGCCGGCGAACAGCACGAAGGCATTCACATCCCCGCCCGCCGCGGATTCGCCCAGATCGCCGTCCGGCAGGGTGCATCCGGGCACGCCACCCAAAGCACGGACCGCCTCGACATGGCCGAGAAATTCGGCGATTTCCGCCGGGCTCCGGTAGGAACGCAGATCGAGGCGACCGTCGCTGCCGAATTCGGCGACAAACCGCGCCTCTTCCCGCACGAAGGATTCGCGGGTCTTGGCCGAATAGCGCCCCTCCAGAAAACGCTCATAGCCGGGCCAGACGAGGTAATGCCACACGTCCCTGAGCAGTACGTAAGCGATCCGGTCGTCGCGGACGGTGTGGGTGCGCCAGCCGGGATCGGCGACATAACGCTGGAGCAGGCCATCCGCCCCCGCCGGAATCGGCAGGGCGAGTTGCTCGCCGGCCTCGACGCCAACGACATCGTGAAGGGGCGGCTCATGCACCGCGAGGCGGAGCGGAACCGAAAAAAGACGTTTACCGCGAAATATGAAGGGCAGGGGAAAAATACGGTTGGGGGAAATCATGCGGTGCTTTCGCAAAAATCAGAGTCAAACAAAAGATCACTTCACAGACCGCCAGTCGCCGCGCGGAGGGCAGCCGTCGAAAACTTTTCCGCATAGTACATAGGCATTCTGTTAAAAAACGGTGCGACGCCCATCTTTTTTAACAGAAAGACAAATACTGCACAGTATGACCACCGCAATTTATGCCCAAGTCGGGCAATACTGGCCCAGCCCGCCCGCTTCCTGCACAATGCGCCAGCTTCTGCGCCCGCCCACGCCATGCCGTCATCCGCCCCCACTCAAGCGCTGCCCTCCCTTCCGCCCGACGTATCGAGCCTCGGCCAGGTGTTCACCCCGGAGCCGGTCGTCCGCGCCATGTTGCGCCTGCGACACAACAACGGCCGCGTACTGGAACCGTCCTGCGGCAACGGAGCTTTCCTGCAGCACCTGCACCGCGCCGTCGGCATCGAGCTGGATCCGCTTCACTGCCCGCCCGGCGCGCACAACATCGATTTCTTCGCCTATCCGGAAGCGGAGAAATTCGACACGGTGATCGGCAACCCGCCCTACGTGCGCTATCAGGACATCGCGCCCGCCACCCGTGCCCTGCTCCGTCACGACGGCTTCGACGGGCGCAGCAATCTCTACCTCTTCTTCATCGAGAAATGCGTGCGTCACCTCGCACCGGGCGGCGAACTGATCTTCATCACGCCGCGCGATTTCCTCAAATCCACCAGCGCGCGCCGCCTCAACCGCTGGCTGCACGAGCGCGGCACCATCACCAACGTCATCGAGCTGGGCGATGCCCGCGTCTTTGCCGACGCCCTGCCCAACTGTCTGATCTGGCGCTACGAACTGGGCAACCTCAGCCACAACACCGCCTGGGCGCGTATCGGTCAGGGCGACGACCTCGCCGCCAACCTGGAGCGCACCCACTGGCAACTGCGGCATTTTTCGGAATGCGCCGGCCACCTGCTGTTTTCCCACGGCGAATACACCCTGAACATGGCCCAGGTCGCCACGGTGAAGGTCGGCGCGGTATCGGGCCAGGACGCCATCTACGCCAGCGAAAGCGATGGCAACCGGGATTTCGTCACCTCCTCCACCGCGCGCGACGGCAAGACGCGCCGAATGATCTGGTGCGAACCGGGCGAACCGCCGCCCGCGGCCCTGCTGCCTCACCACGACGCCCTGATCGCCCGACGCATCCGCCCCTTCGACGAGAACAACTGGTGGCAGTGGGGCCGCGGCTACCCGCAGACCGACGCCCCGCGGGTCTACGTGAACACCAAGACGCGTCAGCCGCAGCCTTTCTTCCTGCACCCCTGCCTCAACTTCGACGGCGCGGTGATGGGCATCTTCCCCCACCGCCGGGACACGGACCTGTCCGCCTTCAGCGATGCCCTCAATGCGGTTGATTGGTCCGACCTGGGTTTCGTCTGCGACGGTCGCTATATCTTCACCCAGCGCAGCCTCGAAAACGCCCCCTTGCCCGACCGCTTCCGGGCCTTTCTGCCGGACGCCGGTTAGCGCACCGTTCCAGGGCGTCCTGGACGGATGGTGTAAGATCGGGCGAACAAACACGGGCCGCGCGGGTCCACGACGTGCGCCATGCGTCGCTCCCGACGCATCGGCCCACCCGAGAACAGTCCGCGAGGTTTCAATGGTTCCCCATCTCACCACCGCGCTCACCGGCCCCCTGCTGGAGCTCGAAAAGCATTTTCTGGATAACGCCACCGCCATCGAACGCTGGATGCGCAACCGGTGGCAGGAACACCTTCCGCCCTTCTACGGCTCGACCGACCTTCGCAACTCCGGCTTCAAGCTGGCCCCGGTAGACCTGAACCTCTTCCCTGGCGGCTTCAACAACCTCAACGACGCCTTCATGCCGCTCTGTGTGCAGGCCGCCCAAAGCGCCGTCGAGCGCATCTGCGTCGGGGCCCGTTCGATCCTGCTGGTGCCCGAGAACCACACCCGCAACCAGTTCTACCTGCAGAACGTCGCCAAGCTGGTGTCCATCCTGCGCCTCACCGGCCTTGAAGTGCGCCTTGGCAGCCTGCTCCCCGAAATCACCGAACCGACCGTCGTCGAACTGACCAACGGCGCCACGCTCACCCTCGAACCGCTGGAACGCCACGGCCGCCGCCTCGGCCTCAAGAATTTCGACCCCTGCGCGGTGCTGCTCAACAACGATCTCTCCGCCGGCATTCCGGCGCTGATGAACGACCTCCAGGACCAATGGGTCATTCCGCCGCTGCATGCCGGCTGGCACGCACGCCGCAAGTCCCACCACGCCGCCGCCTACGACCGCGTCACGCAAGCCTTCGGCGCCGAAATCGGCATCGACCCGTGGCGCATCAACCCGGCCTGGGATTCCTGCTCCGGCCTCGACTTCCACGCCCGGGCCGGCGAACAGGAACTCGCCGACAAAGTCGCCGCGATGCTCGACGACATCCGCCTCAAGTACAAAGAATACGGCGTCGGCGACGAGCCCTTCGTGGTCGTCAAGGCCGACGCCGGCACCTACGGCATGGGCGTCATGACGGTCAAGGACGCCTCCGAACTGATCGGCCTCAACCGCAAGCAGCGCAACAAGATGAGCGTCGTGAAGGAAGGCCTGGAAGTCCACGACGTCATCATCCAGGAGGGCGTGCACACCTTCGAAACCCTCAACGGCGCCGTCGCCGAACCCGTGGTTTACATGATGGACCACTACGTCGTCGGTGGTTTCTATCGCGTCCACACCCAGCGCGGCCGCGACGAAAACCTCAACGCCCCCGGCATGCACTTCGAGCCGCTGGCCTTCGAGGCGCCGTGCAGCCTGCCGGACTGCAACCAGAGCCCCGACGCCGCGCCCAACCGCTTCTACGCCTACGGCGTCGTCGCCCGCCTGGCGCTGCTCGCCGCCTCGGTCGAAATCGAAGAAACCGAGTCTGCCGTCCTCGCAGAAGCCGCCGCCTGAGCCGGGAGCCACCGATGAAACTCGCCTTCATCCTCGATCCCCTCGAACAGCTCAAGGCCTACAAGGATTCCAGCATCGCGATGATGCGGGCCGCGGCCCGCCGCGGCCATCAGGTCTTCGCCATCCAGCGCGAAGCGCTGATGTGGGAAAACGGCAGCGTATCCGCGCGCAGCCACGCCCTCACCCTGTCCGACGACGACCACGCGTGGTATTCCAGCGGCCCCGAGCAGATCCTGCCCCTCACCGCCTTCAACGCGGTGCTGATGCGGCAGGATCCGCCCTTCGACTTCGAATACGTCGCCGCCACCTGGCTGCTGGAGCGCGCCATGCAGGCCGGCGCGCGCATCTTCAATCATCCCGTGGGTATCCGCGACCACTCCGAGAAACTCGCCATCACCGAGTTCCCGCAGTTCATCCCGCCGACCAAGGTAGCCTGCCTCGCCGCCGACGTGGACGCCTTCATCGACACCCACCAAGACACCATCCTCAAGCCTCTCGACGGCATGGGCGGCAGCCAGATCTTCCGAGTCCGCGCCGACGACCCCAACCGCAACGTCATCGTCGAGACGCTCACCCACCATCAGACCCGCACGATCATGGCTCAGGCCTACCTGCCGGCAATCGTCGACGGCGACAAGCGGGTCTTGATCATCGGCGGCAAGGTCGTTCCGTATTCGCTCGCGCGCATCCCGATGGCCGGCGAAACCCGCGGCAACCTGGCCGCTGGCGGACGCGGCGTAGCCATGCCGCTCACCGACGGCGAGCGCGCCATCGCCGAATACCTGGCGCCGATCCTGTGGGCGCGCGGACTCCTGATCGTCGGCCTCGACGTGATCGGCGACCGCCTCACCGAAATCAACGTCACCAGCCCGACCTGCATGGTCGAAATCACCGCGCAAACGGGTTTCGACGTTCCCGGCGCCGTCA
>CALMXT010000016.1 GCA_937871125.1 uncultured Zoogloea sp.
AAGCAGGCGGCGGTGATCGTGCCGGCACCTTTGCTCCCGATGTTGGGGATGTCGGCAAAGTTGCTCTTCAGCATGTCTTGGTATTCGTCCCAGAGGGGCAGTTGCCAAGCCTTGTCGCCGGCGGTCTGACCGCTGGCCAGGAGTTCGGCGGCCAGTTCGTCGTCGTTGGCCATCAGGCCGGAGGTGAGGTTGCCGAGGGCAATGATGCAGGCGCCGGTGAGGGTGGCCACATCGACCACCGCGACCGGATCGAAGCGTTCGGCGTAGGTGAGCGCGTCGCACAGGATCAGGCGGCCTTCTGCGTCGGTGTTGAGGACTTCGATGGTTTGGCCGGACATGGAAGTGACGATGTCGCCCGGTTTGGTGGCAGATCCGCCCGGCATGTTTTCGGTCGTCGGAATCAGGCCGACGACGTTGATCGGCAGTTCCATTCGGGCGATGGCCTTGAAGGTGCCGAGCACGCTGGCAGCGCCGCACATGTCGTATTTCATTTCATCCATGCCCTCGCCGGGCTTGAGGGAAATGCCGCCGGTGTCGAAGGTGACGCCCTTGCCGACCAGCACGACGGGTTTGTCCTTGGTCTTGCCGCCCTTGTAGTTGAGGATGATGAATTTCGGAGGCTCGTGGGAGCCGCGGGCGACGGACAGGAAAGAGCCCATGCCGAGCTTTTCCATGTCGTCGCGTTCGAGCACATCGACCTTGATCTTGTGCTCTTTGGCGAGCTTCTTGGCTGTGGTGGCAAGGTAGCCCGGGGTGCACACGTTGGCTGGCAGGTTGCCGAGGGTTTTGGTGAGTGCCATGCCTTCGGCGATGGCGTCGCCGCGGCGGACGGCCGCTTCGAGCTCCTCGGTTTCCTTGCCTTTGACCAGAAATACAAGCTTCTTGATGCCCTTCTTCGATTCTTCCTTTTTCGATTTCAGGTCGTCGCAGCGGTAGGTGCTGTCCTGCAGGATCTGTGCGGCCTGGGCAAGCCGCCAGGCGAGGTCGCGGTGGGGGAGCTCGGCATCGGCGAGACAGAAGGCGGCGTCGCCGGCCACGGAGTCGGCAAGCCGCTTGGCGGCCGCGGCGACGGCGTCGCGGTAGGTCTTGTCGCTGAGCTCTTCCGCCTTGCCGAGGCTGACCAGCAGCACGCGGGGCGTGGCGAGGCCGGGCAGGTCATGGAGCATCAGGGTGGAGCCGGCCTTGTCGTCCAGGTCACCCCGCGCCAGCACGGAGGCAATGGCGCCATCGCTGGCCTTGTCGAGCGCACGGGCCGCTGCGGTAAGGTCTCCGTTGGCGTAGGTGCCCGCCACCACACAGCCGTTCTTGAGTTTTTCCGGCGATCCGGCCTTTATGGTAAATTCCACCCGCTTCTCCTTGGAAACACGCGTCAATAGGACATCGCGCCACATTATGGACGGCGTCCTGGCGGACGTCAAAACGACCGCTTAGCGACGCCAAACCTGTTCCCCCGCATGATTTTTCTTCGAGCTGCCCAGCGCGAATTCGCGCAGAACGCCGTGGCGGTCTTTGTGGCGCTGTTCGCCATCCTGATTTCCACTGTCCTCATCCGTCTGCTGGGTCAGGCGGCCGGCGGGCGCGTGCCTGCCGATGCGGTGCTGGCCCTCATCGGGTTCGGCGCGGTCGCTCAGATGCCGGTGGTGCTTTCGCTCACCGTATTCATCGCCATCCTGATGACGCTCTCGCGTTGGTATCGGGATTCCGAGATGGTCGTCTGGTTCTCCAGCGGATTGCCGCTGACGGCCTGGGTTCGGCCCGTGCTGCGCTTTGCTTTGCCGGTGGTGGTGCTGATTGCGGCGCTGTCCTTGTTTGTGGCGCCGTGGGCGCAAAAGAAGAGCGTCGAATACAAAGAGCAGCTTTCCAACCGGGATGATGTTTCCCGCGTCGCGCCGGGTTTGTTCCGCGAATCGTCCGGTGGCGATCGGGTGTTCTTCGTCGAGGCTTTGTCCGGTGAAGAGGGGCGCGTGCGCAACGTATTCGCCAGCAGCATGCAGCATGGCAGACTGGGCATCATGGTTGCGTCGCAAGGGCACACCGAGGTCGATGGCGCCGGTAACCGCTTTGTCGTGCTGGAGCACGGGCGGCGTTACGAAGGCACGCCGGGTACGCCGAGTTATCGGGTCATGGAGTTCGAGCGTTACCAGATACGGATGGAGTCGAAGGAGGCTGCGACTGGGCCGCGTCAGCCCAAAACAATGGCGCTGCCCGCGCTGCTCAAGAGTCCCGATACCCACAGCCGCGGTGAGCTGTTGGCACGCGTCAGCGCGCCCCTGCTGGCAACCATGCTGGCTCTGCTCGCGATTCCGCTGTCGTTTGTGAATCCGCGAGGCGGTCGAACCAACAACCTGATCCTCGCGATTCTCGTCTATCTGATCTACAGCAATGCGGTGAGCGTCAGTCAGGCTTGGGTGGGGCAGGGACGCGTCCGTTTCGACGTGGGTTTGTGGATTCCCCATCTGACGATGCTCGGGGTTCTGGCCATTCTGTTCTACCGGCGGATCAGTGTGTTTACCCGCTGGCGGAGGCGCTGATGATTCCGGTCTATATCCGTTACCTGAGCCGCGAAATCTACGCGTCGGTGGCATTGGTGCTGCTTGCTTTTCTCGGGCTGTTCGCTTTTTTCGATCTGGTCAATGAACTCGACGATATCGGCAAGAGCGGCTACATGCTTCACCACGCCGCCATTTATGTGGCGATGATCATGCCCGGGCGTGTCTATGAGCTGATGCCGATCGCCGTCTTGATCGGAACCCTGTATTCCCTGACGACACTCGCGCGCCACTCGGAAATCACGGTGCTGAGGGCGTCCGGCTTGTCCACCAGGCGATTCCTGTTCTCCTTGTTGGGTATCGGCAGCGTTTTCGTGTTGGTGACCTTTGTTTTCGGCGAATATCTTGCGCCGCCGGCCGAGCGTGCGGCTCAGCAGTGGCGTCTGGCTGCCACCCGTTCGATGGTGTCCCAAGAGTTGCGGACGGGCTTGTGGGTGCGCGATGGGCGGCGTTTCGTGAATGTCCGTAACGTTCTGCCGGACACTTCTCTGCAAGGGGTGCGGATTTACGAATTTGACGAGAGGACGGCTTTGGTGTCGATCAGCGAGGCTGAAGCCGGCTCTTATGATAAGCAGGCCGGCTGGCGACTGCGTCAAGTGGAGCAAACGCGATTTCTTGCCGATCACACCGAGACGGTGAAGCTGCCCGAGTTAATCTGGAGTTCGGAACTTACCCCGGATGTGCTGTCGGTTCTCATGGTGGTGCCGGAGCGCATGTCGGTCTCGACTCTGTACTCGTATATCCACCACCTTGAAGAAAACAGTCAGCGGACGACGCGCTATGAAATCGCGCTTTGGAAGAAGCTTGCCTACCCGTTTGCCGCTCTGGTCATGATGGGGCTGGCATTGCCCTTCGGTTATATGCAGACGCGTATGGGTGGGGTGAGTCTGAAAGTGTTTTCCGGCATCATGATCGGCGTCGGTTTTCACCTGTTGAACGGCTTGTTCTCCAATTTGGGTGTTATCAACGGTTGGGCTCCGGCTGTAGCGGCCTTGACCCCAAGCGTAGTCTTCCTGTTTGCCGCGATGGTCATGATGTGGTGGGTGGAGCGCCGCTGAAGGCGCTCGTGTGCCCGTCGTCGTCGGTCAGTTTTTGGGACTGGCGG
The DNA here is from genome assembly GCA_937871125.1 of uncultured Zoogloea sp. Taxonomy (GTDB): domain Bacteria; phylum Pseudomonadota; class Gammaproteobacteria; order Burkholderiales; family Rhodocyclaceae; genus Zoogloea. Next base: position 3,655 of record CALMXT010000016.1, read on the forward strand.
CGAGTAGAACGATACGGGTGCCGGCCAGGCGGTCATGCATGAACTGGTGCTCCCGGTCGAAAAATGCCCACAAAATGCCGACACCAAAAAAAAGCACCGATGGCCATGCCAATGCGTAACGCAGCCAGCCCTGTCCGAGTGAGATGGGGCTTCCGTCGACGCTGACGATCCTCAGTTTCCAGGTTTGCATCGCCAGCGTCTGGCCGCCGCGCCGCCAGTACCAAATAAAATATCCGCCGAGCACCAGGAATACATACACCCACAGGGTGCCGCCGCCCGGGGTGTAATTCATGCCTATGCCGAGCATTAGCAGGGGTACAAGGAAGGTGAGCGCAAGCACGCCGAGGAGCAAAAGACACTCATAAAGCATGCTGGCCAGACGGCGGCGCAAGCCGGCGAGTTCGGCAGGCTGCCGCACCGGGG
>CALMXT010000017.1 GCA_937871125.1 uncultured Zoogloea sp.
GTGTAGGTGATTTCGACCGGGCCATTGACGTTGGCCGCGGGGGTGAAGGTGAGGGTGCCGTCGGGGTTGATGACGACGCTGCCCTTGGTCGGGTCGACCAGCGCCTGGGTGACGGTGAGGGGGTCGCCTTCGGGGTCGGTGTCGTTGCCGAGGACGGCGAACTTGACGGCGGTGTCTTCCGCGGTGTCGGCCAAGTCGGGGTTGGCGACCGGCGGGGTGTTGGCGCCGGCGATGGTGATGCTGAGGATGGCGTTGGCGCTGCCGCCGTGACCGTCGTTGACGGTGTAGGTGAAGTCGTCCTGCAGGGTGGCGCCCTTGGGGAGGCCGGCGACGGCGGGATTGGCGGTGTTCTGGATGTAGCTGTAGTTGCCGTCGGCGTTCATCGTCAGGGTGCCGTAGAGGCCGCTGATGACGGTGGCGCCGCTGACCGGGACGCCGCCGGCGATGCTGACGACCAGCGTGTCGCCGTCCACGTCGGTGTCGGTGCCGGCGGGGTTGGTGATGACATTGCCGGTGGCTTCGACGGTGTCGGTCTTGACGAGGCTGTTGGCGTCGTTGCGGGCGACGGGATCGTCATTGAGCGGGGTGACGGTGAGGCTGACGGTGGTGACGACGCTGCCGCCCTTGCCGTCGGAGACGGTGACGGTGAAGCTGTCCGGGCCGTTGTAGTCGTGGTTGGGCGTGTAGGTGTAGGTGCCGTCCGGCTGGACGCTGACGGTGCCGTTGGCGGGGCCGTCCTTGAGGACGAAGGTGAGTGGATCGCCGTCCGGGTCGGTGGCGGTCAGGGCGCCGGAGATGGGTTGATCTTCGGGCGTGGTTTTGCTGTCGGGCGTGATGACGGGGGCGTCGTTGGTGCCGTCGATGGTGATGGTGACCTTGCTCGGGGTGCCATCGGTGGTGGCGACCGTGAAGCTTTCGGTGAGCGTGTCGCCGGCACCGAGCGCCTGGACTGCCGGGTTGTCGTTGTGGAGGGCGTAGGTCCAGTTGCCGGCGGCGTCGAGGGTGAAGCTGCCGTATTGGCCTTCGATGCCGCTTTGCGGGCGGAAGGCCGCTTCGCCGGCGTCCGCGTCGGTGACGGTGAGCTTGCCGCCGGTGCCAAGAGTGGTGTCTTCGATTACGTTGCCGCGGCCTTGATCGACGATGGCCGGGTCGTTGGTGCCGACGACGGTGATGGTGATGGTGCTGGTGGTGCCGTCGGTGAGGCTGACCGGGAAGGTTTCGGTGCGGGTCTGGCCCTCGCCGAGGCTTTGCACGGTGTTGGAGGGATTGTCGAGGGTGTAGGTCCAGGTGCCGTCGGGGTTGAGGGTGAGGTTGCCGTAGGCGCCGGGGGTCGAGGGTTGGGCGACGAAGCTGGCGCCGCCGCTGGCGGTGAGCACGCCGTTGGTGAAGATCGGGTTGTCTTCCTTGACGATGCCGACGCCGGGTGCGCCGATGACTTCGTTCAAGCCGAGGATGGTGACGACGACCGTGCTTTCGGTGCCGTCGATACTCTTGACGGTGAAGGTTTCGCTGCGGCTGTCGCCTTGGGCAAGGTTCTGGACGAGGGGGTTGCCGTTGTCGAGGGTGTAGGTCCACTGGCCGGCGGTGGTGATGCTGAAGCTGCCGTAGGTGCCGGGCGTGCCGGCCTGGGTCTGGAAGGCGGCTTCGCCGGGGTCGGCGTCGGTGATGGCGAGGGTGCCGGAGGCGAGAAGCGTGGTGTCTTCCTGGACGGTGCCGGCGCCGGTGCCGATGTTGGCCGGGTGGTTGACCGAGGAGACGTCGATGGTGGCGGTGGCGGTGGATTGGCCGCCTTTGCCGTCGTTGATCGTGTAGATGACCTCGACCGGGCCATTGACGTTGGCCGCGGGGGTGAAGGTGAGGGTGCCGTCGGGGTTGACGGTGATGCTGCCCTTGGCCGGGTCGACGCTGGCGCTCGTGACGCTGAGCGGGTCGCCGTCCACGTCGGTGTCGTTGCCGAGCACGTTGAAGGTGACGGGGGTGTCTTCGCGGGTGGTGGCGGTGTCGTGGGTGGCGACGGGGGCGTCGTTGGTGCCGGTGACGGCGATCGTGACGGTGGTTTCGGTGCCGTCGACGCTCTTGACGATGAGGGTTTCGGTGACGCGTTCGCCTTCTTTCAGCGCCTGGACAGCCGGAAGGGTGTTGTCGAGGGTGTAGGTCCAGGCGCCATTGGCGTCGATACTGAAATGGCCGTAGTTGCCTGCGGTGTTGGTCTGCGGCTGGAAGGCGGCTTCGCCGGCATCCGGGTCGGTGATGCTGAGGGTGCCGGTGGCGGTGGTCTGCGCGGCGGTGTCTTCCTTGACCGCGCCGCTGCCGCTGCCGAGGGTGGCGGCGTCGGGCACCGGGGCGATGTCGATGGTGGCGGTGGTGGTGGAGGTGCCGCCCTGGCCGTCGGCAATGGTGTAGGTGACGGTGACCGGGCCATTGACGTTGGCGGCCGGGGTGAAGGTGAGCGTGCCGTCGGCATTGACGGTGACGCTGCCTTTGGCCGGATCGACGGTGGCGCCGGTGACGGTGAGCGCATCGCCGTTGGCGTCGGTGTCGTTGCCGAGCACGGCGAAGGTGACGGGCTTGTCTTCGGTGGCATCGATGCCGGTGTCGGGGTTGGCGACGGGCGGGGTGTTCGCTGCGGCGGCGGTGGTCGTGGCAGTGGTGGCGCCGGAAACGGGCCGGAAGTCGATGCTGTCGGTGGTGCCGCTGTAGCTGTAGGAGATCGGCGTGACGTCTTCGAGGATGCGCACCAGGCGCACGAAGTCGTGGGTCTGGTCGCCGACGCCGCCACCGGCGAGACCGGCGGCCGGGTCTTCGAGGTCTTCGAACGGATCTTTGCCGCTGTTGAGCGCCTGGATGACTTTATCGGCTTCGGCGCCAAGACTGGATACGACGTTTTCGCTGCGTTCGGGCACGGCGGTGGCGAAGAGTTCGTCGTTGAGGAGGAGTTCCCGATCCGGCCCGACGCTGAGCTTTGCACCGCTTGGCAGCTGCAGTTCGACGACGGCGCCGGCTGCGGTGACGATGGCGTCCCCTTCGGCAACCACGTCGCCCGGCTTGATGGCGGTGAGTTTGCCGCTGCTGTCGCGCAGATAGGCGTCGCCCTGCACGAACACGACGGTGCCTTTGGCGTTGGTGGCGGTTGCGACGGGGGTAGCGGGGGTGGCCATGGCGGGCTCCGGTAACGGTTTGATCAGATGTCGGAGAATCTACGGATTCGCACGGGGCGTTGCCATTGTCCACGAGGACAGGACCCGTGACGGATGCAACGGGAAGGCGCAGATCGGGCCGCGGTGCGAGGGGCCGACGGGCATCGGCCCTCGTGGGGGGGCGTTCAGCGCACCCCGTGGACGCGCAGCGCCAGCTGCAGGCGGTCGGCGACCTGCAGCTTTTCGAAGACGGCCTTGAGGTGGGCCTTGACGGTGCGTTCGGTGATGCCGAGGGCGGTGGCGATGGCGAGGTTGCTGTCGCCGTTGGCGGCCAGTTGGGCGGCTTCCCGCTCCCGTTCGGTGAGCGGGCTGGCCCAGTCGGCGACGCCGGCGCGGGGCAGGCGGCTGTCGACGAGGCGCAGCAGTCGCGACAGTAGCGCACGACCCACCCACAACTCGCCGCCGGCAATGACGTCGAGCGCCTGGCGCAGGGTGTCGAGGGGGGCGTGGCTGTGGCAGTAGCCGCTGGCTCCGGCGTTGAGTGCGGCCAGCCCTTCGTCGTCGTCGGGCTTCGACGAGGCGGCGAGAATGGCGAGGCCGGCGGCATTGCGCTGCCAGCCAGGCTGCGTCCATAAGGGCGGCATGCCGGCTTTGGCCTTGCCCAGGTCGAGGACGACGAGGCGATGGCCGGCTGCGCGCCAGGTGTCGAGATCGTCGAGGCTGCGGGCGCGCACCGGGGAGGTGGCGAGGCCTTGCCAGCGTTCGGCGAGCAGGTCGTCGTCGGTAAGGATCAGGAGTGGTCGCGTGGAACTCATGGCGGATCGCATCGAAGGGTGTCTCAACGCTCGGTGAGGGCGCTGGCCTTGGCCCGCAGCACGGGCTTCATGAGGTAGCTGAGGAGGGATTTCTTGCCGGTGAGGATGTCTACTTCGGCGACCATGCCGGGAATGATCGGCATGTGGGCGTCGCCGATGGTGCTGCGGGTGGTGCGTACCCGCACGATGTAGAAGGCGTTGCCTTTTTCGTCGGTGATGGTGTCGGCACCGATCTGTTCGAGGGTGGCTTCGAGGCCGCCATAGATGGAGAAATCGTAAGCGGTGAACTTCACCAGCGCCGGCTGGCCGGGACGCAGGAAGGCGATGTCCTTGGGCTGGACGCGGGCTTCGAGGAGGAGCGCGTCGTCGCTTGGCACAATCTCGATGATTTCCTTGCCGGGCTGGACAACGCCACCGACGGTGTTGGCGAAGAGCTGCTTCACGGTGCCGTTCATCGGGGCGCGGATTTCCGCCTGCTTGACCCGGTCGGCGAGACCTTCGCTGCCGGCCGAGAGGGCGGCGAGCTTGGCGTTGGTGTCGGAGAGTTCGCTCCGGGCCTGGTTGCGCATGTTGAGTTCGACTTCCTCGATCTTTCGCTGGGCTTCCGAGATCGAGGCCTGGATGCGCGGGATTTGCGCACTTGAGCTGTCGCGCTCGCCGCGGTAGCGGGCCACGTCCCGTTCGAGGCGCAGGAGTTCCACTTCCGACACGGCACCGGTCTTGGCGAGGGGCCGGGTGACTTCCAGTTCGCGGGCGGTGAGGTTGTAGCTCTGGGTGGCCTGCTCACGCTTGGCGGTGACTTCGTTGAGTTCCTGACGGCGCTGGGAGAGCTGCTGGCTGGCCACCCCGACGGTGGCCTCGAGTTCGAGGCGTTTGTTCTCGTAGGCGCTGCGCTCCTGCTCGATCAGATCGGGGGCTTCCTTGACCAGTTCGGGCGGCGGGACGAAGGGTTTGCCGCTGGCCACCGCGGTGAGCCGCGCGGCCTTGGCGAGCAAGGCGATGTACTGGGCGCGGTTTTCGCGCAGGGACGAGACGAAGCGGGTCGGGTCCACCTTGAGCAGAAGCTGGCCGGTTTTGACCTGCTGGCCTTCTTTGACGAGGATTTCGGAGACGATGCCGCCGTCGAGGCTCTGCATTACCTGCACCTGGCGCGATGGGATGACCTTGCCTTCGCCACGGGTGACTTCGTCGAGCTGGGCGAAGGCGGCCCAGACGATCAGCACCAGCACCGCGGCGAAGGTGAGCAGTACGGCGATGCGGCTGCCGCGCAGCTTCTGCTCGGCCATGGCCCATTCCGCATCGGCCATGTAGTCGGCGTCGTCGTGGATTTCCTTCTTTTCTGCGCCGTCGAGGATGCGGTCGAAGGCGCGCGAAGCGCGTTGGTAGAGGGCGGCGTAGGTGCGTTGGAGCAGGGAAAGGAGTTTTTTCATGGCGATCACCCGGCTCGTCCGATGCGGCCCTGCTGGAGGGCTTCGACCACCTGCGCCTTCGGTCCGTCGGCGACGATGTGGCCTTGGTCGAGGACGATCAGACGGTCCACGAGGTCGAGCAGCGAGGTGCGGTGGGTGACGAGGATGATCGTCTTGCGGGTCGCAAAGCGGCGCAGGCGCTGCTTGAGGCCTTCTTCGCTCTGGTGGTCCATGCTGCTGGACGGTTCGTCGAGAAGCAGCACCGGAGGATCGTTGAGCACCGCGCGGGCGATGGCCACCGCCTGGCGCTGGCCGCCGGAGAGGGATTCGCCGCGCTCGCCGATGGGCATTTCGAAGCCCTGTGGGTGGGTGTTGGCGAACTCGCGCACGCCGGCCAGATCGGCGGCGGCGAGGATGGCGCTGTCGTCGGCAAAAGGTGCGCCCATCGCGATGTTCTGCTTGAGCGTGCCGTAGAAGAGAGTGACGTCCTGGGGCACGAAGCCGATCGAGCGGCGCAGTTCGGCCGGATCGATCTGGCGGGAGTCGATGCCGTCGATGAGCACTGCGCCTTCGGTGGGCTGGTAGAGGCCGAGGACGAGCTTTTCGATGGTGGTCTTGCCCGAGCCGATGCGCCCGATGATGGCGACCTTCTCGCCGGCCTTGAGGTGGAAGCTGATCTTTTTGAGCACGGCCTGGTCGCGGCCGGGGTAGCAGAAACTGACGTCCTTGAATTCGATGTCGCCGGTGAAGCTGGGCCGGTGGACGAAGCTGGCGCCTTCCGGGCGTTCGACCGGGAGGTTCATGTGGGTGCCCACCGAGTCGAGGGAGGTGCGGGCGTTCTGGTACTGCATCATCAGCCCGGCCACTTGACCCAGCGGTGCCATGGCGCGGCCGGAGAGCATCGACGCGGCGATGATGCCGCCCATGGTCATCTGGCCTTCCGAGAGTTCATAGACGCCGACGATGATCACCGCGATGTTCACCGTCTGCTGCATGAGCTGGGCGAAGTTCACCGTCGCCGACGACAAGAGCTTGAGCCGCCCGCCGATCTGGGCGATGAACAGGGTGGTGCGTTCCCAGTGGCGCTGCACCTGACTTTCGGCACCGAGGGTCTTGAGGGTTTCGAGTCCGACCAGGCTTTCGACAAGGGTGGCGTTGCGCTGGGCACTGGCGCGATAGGTGGTTTCGGTGAGTTCGTGCATCTTGTCCTGGGCGACCAGGGTGACGAACAGCACGGCCAGCATGCCGACCAGCGGCGGCACCAGCAGCCACGGTGAAACCCATGCCATCACGGCCAGAAAGAGCAGCACGAAAGGCAGGTCGATCAGGGTGGTGACGGTGGCCGAGGCGATGAAGTCGCGCACCCCTTCGAAAGCCCGAAGGTTGGAGGCGAAGGAGCCGACCGAGGCCGGGCGGGCATCCATGCGGAGGCCGAGGACACGCTCCATGATGCGTGCCGAGAGTTGTACGTCGATGCGTTTGCCGGCGGTGTCGACGATGTAGGCGCGGAGCGTGCGCAGCATGAAATCGAAGCCGAGCACGAGGATCGCGCCGATGGCCAGCACCCACAGGGTTTCGACGGCGTGGTTGGGCACGACGCGGTCGTAGACCGTCATCGAGAACATCGGGATGGCAAGGGCGAAAAGGTTGACCACCAGCGCCGCGAGCAGGGTGTCGCGGTAGAGCCGCCAGTTTTCGAAGACCGTGCCCCAGAACCAGTGGCCGCCGCGGGCCGCCTTGACCTGCGGCGCCCGGGCTTCGAAGCGGAAGCGGGGTCGGACGAAACACACCAGGCCGGTGTAGAGCGCAGCCAGTTCGTCGGCGGAAAGGTCGAAGGCGGATTCGCCGGCTTCGGGAAAACGCACTCGCGCGCCGCCGTCGGGCAGACGTTCGAGCATGATGCAGGCGCGGCGGTCGTTGAGCAGCAGGATCGCCGGCAGTACGGCGGGCAGGATGTCGTCGGCCGGCTTGCGCACGATGCGGGCGGTGAGCCCTGCGCGGGCGGCGGCGCGGGGCAGCAGCGACGGGGTGAGACGGTTGTCGACCAGCGGCAGGCCGGCGGAAAGGGCGGCGGCGGTGAAGGGGTTGCCGTGCAACTGGGTCAGGATGACCAGTGCGTCGAGCAAGGGGTCTTCGTGGGCGGCCGCTTCGCCAGGATGCCACTCGGCGTCGGAGGCGGTCGGGCCGCTCCGGGGTGGCGGGGCAGATGTGGCAGAGCCACTGGCAAAAGGGGCAGAGGGCGCAGCGTCGGTCATCGGAACAATCGTTGGGTGGTCGTTTTTCAGCCAGGCGGGCTTGGGGCCGCAGGGGAAAACCGCCGGGCAGGCCGGCGGACGTCCGGATTGTAGGGATAACGGGTGACGTCGGGGGAACTTGAGCCTTCAGGCAGCGCGTTGCAAAAAATGACTTTCGGCTGTGTCGCCGAGTCGGACGGCATCGGCTGCCGGGGCTCAGATTACGTCGTCGGGACCGAGCAGGTTGAGCCCTTGACGGAGGCGGGCGCGGGCGCCTTTGCGGGCAAGGAGCTTGCGCTGGGCGTCGGGCGGCAGATCGGTGAGGCGCAACAGGCCGCGGTCGATGAGGACGTCCACCACGTCTTCGATGACGCGGATCAGATCGGCGTCGAGGCGGGAGAAATCGGCCGAACCGGTCAGCTCGGCGGTGTCGGGGTGACCGTTGGGGAGTTCTTCTTCATGGTCCGGCCCGGCTTCGGCGAAGAGGGCGACGACCTGGCCTGTGGAATCGCGTTGGACGTAGGGCATGGTGAAGTGCGGGCTCGGTTGAAGAAAACGCTTCGATGGATGGAGTGGAACAAGGCCGCCCGGCCGGGGCGGCCCCCGAACCTGGCTCAGGCTCCGGCGGTCGGGGTCTGGAGTTCCTTGGGCAGCGGGAAGGTGATCCGCTCCGGCACGCCGTCGAGCGAGCGCACCGAGGCGGCACCCAGCGCCTTGAGACGGGCGATGACCGATTCGACCAGCACTTCGGGCGCGGATGCGCCGGCCGTCACACCGATGCGCCGCTTGCCGACAATCCAGGCCGGGTCGATGGCTTCGGCGTTGTCGATGAGGTAGGCGGGCACGTTCAGCAGTTCGGCCACTTCGCGCAGGCGGTTGGAGTTGGAGCTGTTGATGGAGCCGACCACCAGCACCAGATCGGACTGGGGCGCCATGAACTTGACGGCGTCCTGGCGGTTCTGGGTGGCGTAGCAGATGTCGTCCTTCTTGGGGCCGACGATGTTCGGGAAGCGCTGGCGCAGCGCTGCGACGATGGCGCCGGCGTCGTCCACCGAGAGCGTTGTCTGGGTGACGTAGGCGAGCATGTCGGGGTTGGCGACCTGCAGCGTGGGCACGTCTGCGGCGTTTTCGACGAGATAGATACCGTCCTTGATCTGGCCCATGGTGCCTTCGACTTCCGGGTGGCCCTTGTGACCGATCATGATCAGTTCGCGGCCCTGTTCGCGCATGCGGGCCACTTCGAGATGCACTTTGGTGACCAGCGGGCAGGTGGCGTCGAAGACGCGCAGGCCGCGGGCCTCGGCTTCGGTGCGCACCGACTGGGGTACGCCGTGGGCGCTGAAGATGACGGTGTTGCCGGCCGGCACGTCGGAGATGTCTTCGATGAAGACGGCGCCCTTGGCGCGCAGGCCGTCGACCACGAAGCGGTTATGCACGACTTCGTGGCGCACGTAGATGGGTGCGCCGAACTGGGCCAGGGCACGTTCGACGATCTCGATGGCGCGTTCGACGCCGGCGCAGAAACCGCGGGGGTTGGCGAGCAGGACTTCCATTTGATTCCTCGTGCTGCAGGGCTTAGTTGATGCCGATCACTTCGACTTCGAAACGGATCGACTTGCCGGCCAGGGGGTGGTTGAAGTCGATGACCGCGTGGGTGTCGAGCACTTCGCGGATCAGGCCGGGGTAGCGGGTGCCGTCCGGTGCGGTGAATTCCATGATGACCATCGGCTCGACCGCGGTGCCTTCGGGGAAGTCTTCGAGGCGGACTTTTTCGACCAGATCGTCGCGGTGGGCGCCGAAGGCGTTTTCCGGTTCGAGCAGGAAGTTGTGACGCTCGCCGACGGTGATGCCGGCGAGGCAGCGCTCCAGCGTGGGGGCGATGTCGCCGCGGCCGAGCTGGAGCGTGGCAGGCTGGGATTCGAAGGTGCTGATGAGTGGCTGACCGCTGTCGAGGGTGATGCGGTAGTGGAGGGTGAGAAGGCTGTCGGGCTGGACGATCTGGGTCATGAGAGTTTCTCTTGAACGGGGGCGTGACGGTGTTCGCGCAGTTGCGCGAGGATCATGAGCACGACGCCCACGGTGATGGCGGAGTCCGCCACATTGAAAGCAGGCCAGCCGTAGCTGCCAACGTGGAAATACAGGAAGTCGACCACCGCGCCGAAGACGAAGCGGTCGATGACGTTGCCGACCGCGCCGCCGATGATCAGCGAGAAGGCCAGCGGTTGCAGGCGTTCATGCTGGTGACGGGCCAGAAGGCGCAGGAGCCAGCCGCAGATGCCGGCTGCCAGTGCCACGAAAAACCAGCGCTGCCAGCCGGCCTGGTCGGCCAGAAAACTGAAGGCGGCGCCGGGGTTGAAGGCCAGGACCAGATCGAAGAAGTCGGTGACGCGGATCACTTCGCCGTTGCGCAGGGCGCCGCGCACGAGGTGTTTGGTCCATTGGTCCGCCAGCACGACGATGGCCGACAGGCCGATCCAGTTGCCGAAGCGTAGTTTCAAGGCGGGCTCCTGTGGGTGAAGGGCGCTCAGGCCGCCGAGCGGGCTTCGCCGGCGCCGTGCAGGTTGGACGTGCAGCGGCCGCAAAGTTCCGGATGGGCGGCATCGTGGCCGACGTCGTCGCGGTAATGCCAGCAGCGCTCGCATTTTTTGTGCGCGGACGGGGTGACGACGATGGCTTCGTCGCTTTCGGCTGCCACCTCGATCAGCGTCGTTTTCGAGCAGATCAGCACGAAGCGCAGGTCGTCGGCGAGGCTGGCGAGAAGCGCGTGACTGTCGCCGGCGGCGCGGATTTCGACTTCCGCCTGCAGGGACGAGCCGACCTGGCCGGCGGCGCGCACGGCTTCGATTTCCTTCTGCACGTTGGCGCGGATCGCGCGAATCGCCGTCCAGCGGGCGAGCAGCCCTTCTTCGCCGGCCTGGGCGGGCAGGGCGTGGAAGAGCTGGAGCATCACGCTGTCGTCGGCGTCTTGGCTGAGCAGTTGCCAGATTTCCTCGGCGGTGAAGGAAAGGATCGGCGCCATCAGCTTCACGACCGATTGCAGGATGTGCCACAGGGCGCTCTGGGCCGAGCGGCGGGCGGCGGAATGGGCCTGCGTGGTGTAGAGGCGATCCTTGAGGATGTCGAGATACACCGCGCCGAGGTCTTCGGAGGCGAAGTTCTGCAGCGCCTGGACGACGCGATGGAACTCGAAGCGGCTGTAGTCGGCTTCGGCCTGGGTCTGCAGCTTGCGGGTCAGGGCCAGCGCGTAGCGGTCGATCTCCAGCCACTCGTCCACCGGCAGCATGTCGGCCGTCGGGTTGAAGTCGGCGGTGTTGGCGAGCAGGAAGCGGAGGGTATTGCGGATCCGCCGGTAGGACTCCACCACCCGGTCGAGAATCTCCTTGGACATCGCGAGTTCGCCCGAATAGTCGGTGGAGGCGACCCACAGGCGGAGGATTTCGGCGCCCATTTTTTCGGTGACTTCCTGGGGCAGGATGGTGTTGCCCAGGGACTTGCTCATCTTGCGGCCTTGCTGGTCGACCGTGAAGCCGTGGGTCAGCAGGGCTTTGTAGGGCGGGTGGCCGTCGATGGCGCAGCCGGTGAGGAGCGAGGAGTGGAACCAGCCGCGGTGCTGGTCGGAGCCTTCGAGGTAGAGGTCGGCGCGCGGGCCGTGGGCGTGACCGTCGTTGTGGGAGCCGCGCAGCACGTGCCAGTGGGTGGTGCCGGAATCGAACCACACGTCGAGGGTGTCGTTGATCTTGTCGTACTGGGCGGCTTCGGCGCCGAGCAGTTCGACCGGGTCGAGCTTGAACCAGGCGGCGATGCCTTCCCGTTCGATGCGCTGGGCCACGTCTTCCATCAGTTCGACCGTGCGAGGATGCAGTTCGCCGGTCTCCTTGTGCAGGAAGAAGGGGATCGGCACACCCCAGTTGCGCTGGCGCGAGATGCACCAGTCGGGCCGGTTGGCGATCATGGCGTGGAGGCGGGCCTGACCCCAGGACGGGAAGAATTCGGTGGCTTCGACGCCTTTGATGGCGAGTTCGCGCAGGCTGGGGCCACCGTCGGGCTTGATGTCCATGCCGACGAACCACTGGGCGGTGGCGCGGTAGATCAGCGGCGTTTTATGGCGCCAGCAGTGCATGTAGCTGTGGCTGATCTTTTCATGGGAGAACAGCGCGCCGACTTCCTGGAGCTTGTCGACGATGACCGGGTTGGCCTTCCAGATGTGCAGGCC
>CALMXT010000018.1 GCA_937871125.1 uncultured Zoogloea sp.
GGGCTGGCGTCCTGCCAGAGATAGGCGTCCATGGCCAGACCGCCGTAGGTGTATTCCGGTTCCAGGCGCAGGGGTATTTCTCCCGGTTGGGCGGCGCCGAGGGCGGCAAAGAGCGGCAGCAGGTGCTCTTCGGTCGGGTGCGAGGCGGCGCCCTGGGGGGCGATGCGGCGATAGTCGAGCAGGGCCGGAACGTCGTCCTTGGCCAAGGTGGCGCCGAGCCAGTCGGAAAACGTCACCGCTTGCGGTACGGGTTGGCTGTTGGTGCCCCAGGTCAGCCAGCCGAAGTTGTGGGTGACCGAGCCGGAGGCGAGGATCAGTATGCCCTCGTCGCGCAGCGGACGCAGCGCAACGCCGATGCGGCGGTGCCATTCGGGGCCGGCGTTGGGTTGCAGGGCCAATTGTGCCACCGGAATGTCGCCTTCCGGATACATGGCCTTGAGCGGAATCCAGGCGCCGTGATCGAGCCCGCGCCCCGCCACTTCGGCGTTGGGCAGGCCGGCCGTGGCGAGCAGTTCGCGCACCCGGTGGGCGAGCGTCGGGGCGCCGGAAACGGGGTACACCATGTCGTAGAGCGCGGGCGGAAAGCCGCCGAAGTCATGGATCGTTTCGGGGCTTGCCGCGGTGCTGACGGTCGGTTCCCTGGCGGCCCAGTGGGCGGAGATCACGAGGATCGCCTTCGGACGCGGCAGATCGGCGCCCAGCCTTTCCCACATGTGCACGGTGGCACCGGGATTGAGCAGCACATCGGGTGCGCCGTGGGATACGAAGAGAACGGGTTGTCGGCTCATGCTTGGCTCCTTGGAGCGGTGTGGCGAGGAATGTGCGGACGCATGGGTCGTCCGCCATGACATGGACACACTGTAGACTTTTGATTCGCCCAAAAATAGCCTTTAATGAAGACATCTTTGTTGCTGAATTTGAACAAATGGATCGTTTGAGTGCGATGGACGCTTTTGTCCGCGTGGCCGAAACGGGCAGTTTCACCGCTGTGGCGGAGCACCTCGGCCTGGCCCGTTCGATGGTCACGCGGCAGATCAGCGGGCTGGAAGCGCATCTGGGCGTCAAGCTGATCGCCCGCAGCACGCGCAGCCTCAAGCTGACCGCCGAAGGCGAAGTGTACCTGGAGCGCTGTCGCGAAATCCTCGGTCTGGTCGGCGCCGCGGAGGGCGATCTGTCCGGCGGCGACCGCACGCCGCGCGGGCCGATCCGCATCAGCGTGCCGGTGAGCTTCGGCGTGCGCTACCTGGCACCGCTGGTGGCCGACTTCGTGAGCCTGTACCCGGAAGTGAGCCTGGACGTGGATTTCAACGACCGTCAGGTCAATCTCATCGAAAGCGGAATCGACATGGCGGTGCGCATCACCGGCCAGCTCGATCCGACCCACGTGGCGCGGCGGCTCAGTACCTCGCGGATGCTCACGCTGGCCGCGCCGGATTACCTCGCCCGCCACGGCCGGCCGCAGGTGCCGCAGGATCTGGCCACCCATCATTGCCTTGGCTACACCGCCAGCTCGCGCACCAGTTGGCCGTTCCAGGTCGAGGGCGAAACCCTGTGGGTGCCGGTCAAGAGCCGGTTGCAGTCCAACAGCGGCGACGCGCTGGTGGACGCCTGCCAGCGCGGCCTGGGCATCTGCCGCCAGCCCAGCTTCATCGCCGCACCGGCGCTCAGGGCCGGCCTGCTCGAAGCGGTGCTGCCGGACTTTCCCGGTCCGGAGGTGGGGATCTATGCGGTCTTTCCGAGCAATCGCTACCTGCCCACGCGGGTGCGCGCGCTGGCCGACTATCTGGCCGAGCGCATCGGGCCGGTGCCGGCGTGGGACCAGCCCTGAGTTGCCGCACTGCGGGAATGGGCCGTTGCGCCGGTTGCGATCTTTGCTATAACACCATCATGACCGGCCCCGACAGAGAGCACTGACCGACTGGGCGCAGACCCCGCGGCGGCACAGGTGCCGGGCATCCACGCTTCGGAAGGGGATGCAGCCATGAAACGCACCTATCTGGCCGCGCTTGCGGTCGTTCTTGCCGTGCTCGGCGTCGGGTTCTCGATCCGTTCCGGCGGACCCGATCCGGGGCACGTGGGCGTCGCACTGGCGCAGGCCCAGAGCGCTTCGGCGGTGCAGGGCGCAACGACGCCCCCGGTGCCCGAAAGCGGTCTCGTCGATCAGAATCAACCCTATCTCGAAGCCTGTGCCCGCGAGGGGCTCAACGAATCCGAATGCGTCGGCCGCCTGATCTGGTTCAAGGCCACCGCCGGCAACGACCGCTTCCACACCTACACCTTCCAGCAGCGCGTGGGCGTGCTTGTGGACTGGTTCCGCGTGCTGCGGTCCGATCAGCGGGACGACCGCTTCTGGGCCTGGGGGATCATCAACGATCCGTCCTGCTGCAAGCCCGGCGACGCCAATTGTCCGGCCAAGTCCGCCGAAGAAACCTATGGCTTCGACTGGTGTCCCGGCGACGATGTACTGCTCAAATACGTCGGCAAGCCGGGCTATGTCGATCCGGCCTGCGGCCTGAAGGACGCCGCCCTCGACCCGGACGATCCGCACACCCAAGGCGGCAAGCTCGATCAGCGCCATTCGGCCTGCGACTTGAAATTTGGCACCTCCACCGGCGCGTTGGGTATCCGCAAGTTCCCCAATCCGCGCTTCGACCCGGAAAAATGGAAAGCCGTGAATGGCGGTTTCGGTGGCAATGCGGGCTGGGCGGGCTTCGACCGCCGCATGGACGCCAGCACCGGGATCGAATCCGACAGCCGCGTGAGCAAGCTGGCCGACGCCTCCGTCGAGCCGCCCTTCCTGATCGGCACGTCCTGCGGCTCCTGCCACATCGCCTTCGATCCGGCCAACCCGCCGGTCGATCCGGCCCATCCCAAGTGGGAGAACATCAAGGGGCTGGTGAGCAACCAGTACACCCGCATGTCCGAACTGCTGGTTTCGGGCATGGCCAAATCCTCGTTGGAATACCAGATGTTCGCCCACGCCCGGCCCGGCGTCACCGACACCTCGGCGATTTCCCACGATCAGGTGAACAACCCCGGCACCATCAACGCGCTGATCAACGTCGCCCAGCGCCCGGTGTTCAAGGGCGAGCCCGTCACCAAGTGGCGCAAGGCGGCCGACTGCGGCACCGAGAAGGACGAGGCCAAGTGCTGGTGCGAACCCGGCCGGCAGGGCAAATGCTGGCAGTTCTCCACCCGCAGCGACGACGTGACGCCGGTTTTTCTCGGTGGCACCAAGGTCAATCTGCCCGGCATCCACCACATCCTGAAAGGGGGCGAGGATTCGACCGGCGCCCACGAGGCGATCCAGCGGGTGTATTTCAACATCGGCTCCTGTTCCGAGCAGTGCTGGGTGAACCACTTCACCGACATGCGCCAGATCGACCCGGAGCAGCGCGGCTTCGGCCAGACTCCGTTCAACGTCGGTCAGTGCCGGCGCGATTGCCCGAACTTCCGGGCCATCGAAGACCGCCTGCAGAACATCCTCGACTTTTTCGCCTCGGCCGAATCCGACGAAACCGACCTGCACGTGGCCCGCGCCAATGCCCGGAAGGCGAAGAGTCCGGCTGCCAGCTACAGCCGCGCCGATCTCATCGCCGATCTGGACAAGGAATTCGGCAAGGGGGCGGTTGCTCGCGGCCAGACGGTGTTCGCCGAAAACTGCGCGCGCTGCCATTCGAGCATCCCCGAAGCCGAAGGCGGGCCGTTCAAGAGCCGCGATTTCGCCGCTCCGAACGAAGCCCATCCGCGCAAGGTGCGTGCCGACTTCCTCGGCAACGACCAGGCCACGCCGATCACCGAAGTCGGCACCTTCCGCTGTCGCGCACTGCACTCCAACCACATGGCCGGCCACCTGTATCAGGAATACGGCAACGAGGCCATGCGCGGCCGTGCGGTGGTGGCCGATCTCCCCGAGCCGGAGGCGATGAAGAACGGCGGGCGCGGCTACATGCGCAACGTGTCGTTGGTGAACATCTGGGCCACTGCGCCCTTCATGCACAACAACGCCATCGGCCCCGAAGTCTGCGGCAAGCCGGCCAACCCGGAGAACGACTTCTTCCGTGCCCGCTATGCCGGCGAAGACAACGCCTTGCTGGCCCAACAGCCCGAGTGCGTGCGCTACGACCCGAGCGTGGAAGGGCGCTTCGACCTCTACAAACGCTCGATGCAGGAGCTGCTCCACCCGAAAGCGCGCGGTCGGAAGGTGACGCTGACCAACGCCGATCTGCTGATCGACCTGGGCGTCCGTCCGCTCGATGGGAAGACCGAGAAGCCCCTCGGCGGCTTCGGGCAGGTGAAGATTCCGATGGGCACCAGCGCCGGCTTCATCAACGGTCTGCAGCACAAGCAGCTGATCGGCGACCTCTACCTCGCCAAGCGCGACCCGGCCCGGCTCGAAGCCGCCGGCAAGAAGGCGCTGATCCCGACCTTGCAGGCCATTGCCGAAGAGGTGCTCAAGCATCCGGCGCGCTTCGTGGAAATCCTGCGTGAGAAGCATGAGTTCATCGCCGCCAATTACGTGAGCTGCGACCAACTGGTGGAAAACGAAGGTCACCGTTTCGGCGAGGATCTGTCCGACGCCGACAAAAAGGCCATCACCGCCTTCCTCGCCACTCTGTAAAGGAGAATCGCCATGAAAGCGCTCACCGCCGTCGTTGCGCTCTCCGTTGCCGCGAGCCTCGGCCTCGTCGCCTGCAGCAAGGAAGCGCCGCCGCCGGCGATCCCCTTCGCGCCGTGGGACAAGGGCTATGCCTCCAAGCCCGACTTCGCGCAGGTGGATTACAAATACCCGATCCCCACCGCCGAACTGGCCAAGATCACCCCGGACTATCTCGCCACGCTCGATCAGGAGCAGCTCGACCAGATCTATGCCCGCCTCACCGCCGGCCCGATTCCCGACGGCGCCTTCGACGGCAGGATCCTCCTGCCCAGGGGCGGCAGCGGCAAGTTCCGGTTGGCGGAGATCGCCGGAGGCTTTGCCGGCACCGCGCTGCAGCTCAAAGGCCTGGCGCTGGAGGACGTGGGCGAAAGCCTGTGGCGCGGCAAGGTTTTCTATCGCAACGAGCGGGTGCTGCGAAACCGCATCGAGGATTTGAGCGTGCTGAAAAAACTCGGCCTCGTGCAGGGCGAGCCGAAGAAGATGGATTTCCACGGCAAGGAAACCTGGCTGCTGTTCCCGGCCAAACTCTACTGCGGCCAAAGCCTGCTCGACGCCCGGCGCGAATCGATCGTCATCGACTACTTCTTTACCGACGAAATCCCCGGCTACCAGGAGAGCCCCGACTTTCTCGCCGGCCGTCGCGGCCTGCGCGTGCGCGACGAGATCCGCATGGTCCGCCCTGGACTCTACCTCGGTCGCGCCTATCTCGACCGGGGCTTCGCGCTCAATTTCACGCTCTACAACAAGGAGATGGACGAGCAGGGGCGGGATGCCTTCGTGAAGACCGGCCAAGTGCAGGAAGACTGCTGGCCCGGCACCCAGCAGCATAAGGCGCTGGCTGCGGCCGGCGGTTGAGATGGCAGTAGGGGCGGCTGAAATGGAGCGCCGCGATGATCCTCCGGTTTGCAGGACGGACGCTGATGCTGGCCGCCGCCATCCTCTCCGCGCCGGTCTGGCCGGCTGAGCCCCGGACTGTCGGGCCGGCGTGGGTCGTCGACCCGGCCCAGCCCGGCGATCACCTGCCGCCGGCGGGGGCTTCGCTGTTCGATGCGCTGTTTGCCGACGGGCACGGCGGTCACGCCTTGCCTTTCCCCTTCGAAAAGCTGCTGGCCCGCCTCGACGGCCGCTTGAGCCGCGATCCGACCAGCCCGCTGCCGCCGGCCAAGCGGGTGCTGATTCCCCTCGGCCGCTCGCTCCAGCGTACCGCCGCGGCGCCGGACTACTTTGCGTTTCCCCGCGTGGTGGTGGCTGTCGACACCGCGCCGGCGCCGGGTGCGCCGCTGCTGAAAGATCGGCTCTACCTCGGCTATCAGGAGAAGTCCGCGGTGCTCGAAGTCATCAGCTACAACGAGGCGGCGGGGCGTTTCGAGTTTCAGCTGGTCAAGGATTACCGTGCGGGCGGCCGTCCGCAGGTTTTCTACGCCAACCGTCACATCTGCTTTGCCTGCCACCAGAACGCTGCGCCGATCTTCTCCCGCGCCCTGTGGGACGAGACCAATGCCAATCCGGCCGTCGCCGCGCTGCTGGCCGCTGCCGGGCGCAGTTTTTACGGCATCCCGCCGGAGCGCGGCGTCGATGTGCCCTATGCCATCGACAAGGCCGTGCGCCGTGCCAATCGTTTTGCCCTTGCCCAACGCCTGTGGCGCGAAGGCTGCGGCGCCGGCGAGGCGGGCCTCCGCTGCCGGGCCGGTCTGTTCGCCGCCGCTTTGCGCCTGCGCTTCGCCGACGGTCGGGCCGCGCCGTCGGCTGCGGCTTTCGATGCGGCCGTCGCCCGCCCGTTGCGTACCAACGGAGCCCGTCTTTGGCCGGCCGGCCTCGCCATCGGTCGTGCCGACCTGCCCAACCGCAACCCGCTGCAGGGCATGTCGGGCTGGCCCGACGAGGTTCCGGCGCGCGTCGCCCGCTCCCATGTGGCGGCCCGTTTCGAGCCGCTGTTGCCGCGTCCGTCCGAGGAGGCGTGGCGCGCCGACGCCCCCGAGGCCGTTGCGGAAGCGGTGGCGGGCGTTGCCGAATTCATTTCCGACGACGACCGGACGCGGCTCGAAGCCGCCCTCGCGCGGCGCGCCAATGCCTTGCCGCGTGTCGTGCGAACGCTCGATTGCGTGCCGCTGGCGGGTTCCCGCGCCTCCCGCTGTCGCGGGGCGGATGGTGCCGCGCTGGACCTGTCGGCCGGCAAGGTCGAGCGCCTGAGCCTTGCCGGTGAGTTGCCGCAGCCGGCCTTTCCTTTTGGGGCCCGTGTGCGTCTGGCCGGCGGCGACATGCTCGAACGCGTCGATACCGCCGCGCTGAAGGCGGGCTCCGGCCCCATCGTGCTGCATCTGCGTGCCGATAGCCTGGCGCTGGCCGATGCGATGGCGTCCGTCGCCGCTGGCGCCGATGGTTCGGCGCTGCTCGGCGAGCGGCCGATCCCGCGCGTCGGCCTGATCGCGGCGCTGCTCAATACCCTCGGCGATCCGCCACGCAAACCGATGTCGGCGATGCTGCCCACGCCGCGCCTGGAAACCTACGCAGTCCGGCCCGCCGGTCCGCCGCTGACGGAGGCGGCGCCGGGTCTGGGGCTTTTTCATGCCTGGTGCGCAGCCTGCCACCTGAGCGCCGAGCAGTTTCCGCCCAACTTCCTGGTCGGCCCGGAGGGTGGGTTGGAGGCGCGCATCCGCCAGTGCGCGCCGCGCATCTTCGTGCGGCTGGCGATGGCCCGCCGTGCGCCGGCCGAACGCGACAAGACGCCGATGCCACCCGAATCCATGCTGCCGGCCTTTCATAGCGATGCCGCGACGTGGGCCGCGAGCGCGGATCGGGCCGCGCTGGAAGCCGTCGTCGCCGGCCTGCTCAAGGCGGAGAGCGGTCGCGATCCCGATCTGAATGCCTTGCTGGCGGGCGGCTACGAAGCCCTGCGCCCCTGTCTGGCCAAGCGCGTCACCGAGTGACACTCGAGGAAAAGCCATCATGCCAAGCTCTGTCACGCCGCCCCCTTCCCGCTGGAAACAGCGTTTCCTGATCCTCTTTGCGCTCACCGTGCTGCTGCCGGCGGCGATCGTGCTGTGGCTTGTCGGGCGCTTCGGCGGCGATTCGCCGGTGGATTACGCCGATCCGGTGGAACACTTCAAATACGGCTCCACGGGCGGCGAGCACGAGATGGGTTTTCCATACTGGATATGGCGCGCGCTGCCCGAGGTGTGTGGCCACTACCTGCCGGGTCCGGGCTACCAGTCGCTGGGCATGCTTTACGAAACGCTGCCGAACGGTCGCCTGAAGGATTTGCCGGTCGGTACCTCCAAACGGCGCTACCAAGGCGTGGACCGGGTTTTTGTGAATTGCGCGGTGTGCCACACCAGCACCGTGCGGGCGGCGCCAAACCAGCCGCCGCTGCTGGTGGCCGGCATGCCGGCGGCCTTGTTCAACATGAAGGCCTTCGAGGAGTTCTTCTTTCAGTGCGCGGCCGACCCCAAGTTTTCCAAGGAATTCCTGATTCCCGAAATCCAGCGCCAGGGCGCCAAGCTCGATCTGCTCGACCGCTACCTCGTCTATCCCGCCGCCATTGCGATCATGCGCGACCGGGTGCTGGCGCTCAAAGGGCGCTTCGAATGGGTATTCGAGCAAAAGGCCTGGGGGCCGGGGCGAGTCGATACCTTCAACTCGGCCAAGGTCATTTTCAACTTTCCGATGCACCGGCTAGATCCAAAGGAGTTCGACGCGCCGGCCGATTTTCCGTCCATCTGGCTGCAGCGTCCGCGCCGCGAGCCGCGGGCCATGGAACTGCACTGGGACGGCAACAACACCGACATGACCGAGCGCAACAAGAGCGCCGCTTTCGGCACCGGCACCACGCCGCCCACACTCGACCTGCCGCGCATCAAGCGCGTCGAGGCATGGATTCTCGACGCCGAGCCGCCGGCTTTTTCCAAGCTCTTTCCCATCGACGCAGACCTCGCCGCCCGCGGCGCACCGCTTTACAAGCACTATTGCGCTACCTGTCACGGCGCCTCCGGGCGTGATTTCAGCGGCGAATACGTGGGGCGCGTCACGCCGCTGGCCGAGATTGGCACCGACCGCCGCCGGCTCGATTCCTACACCTACACGCTGGCGGTCAATCAGGCCACGCTCTACGCCGGCTATCCGTGGCGGTTCAGCAAGTTCCGAAAGACCTACGGCTACGCCAACATGCCGCTGGACGGCATCTGGCTGCGTGCGCCCTATCTGCACAATGGTTCGGTGCCCAGTCTGCGCGACCTGCTCGAACCGGCCGCCGCACGCCCGAAGGTATTCTGGCGCGGCAACGACCTCTTCGATCCGGTGAAGGTCGGCTTCGTCTCCGACAGTCCCGACGCCGGTGGGAAAAAATTCTTCCGCTTCGACACCGCCGAGGCCGGCAACGGCAACGGGGGGCACGAAGGTGCGGCCTACGGCACCGGGCTCTCGCCCGACGACAAGGCCGCCCTCGTCGAATTCCTCAAAACTTTCTGACCGGGAGCGCGTGATGCAATCAGGTGTACAGGTTTCCCGGAGCGCTTTGCTGCGGGCGGGGTTGGGGGTGCTGTTGCTGTCGCTGGTGGCCGGCGCCTATTTGGGCTGGAGCCGCGGTTTCCGCGAGGAGCCCCAGCCGGCGTGGGTTTTCGAATCGGCCGAGGCACGCTTCAAATATGGCTCGATCGGCGCCGAGCACGATGCCGGCGTTCCGTACTGGATCTTCTACGTGCTGCCGCGGGTCTTCCCCGAAAAATTCCGCCAGGACGGTCAGATCGCGCCCGGCGGTTACGCGGCGCTCGGCGTGGCCTGGGAAGAAGGCCGGGAGTTGCCCGTCGGCTTCACCAAAAAGACCATCGGCTTTCCCCGCGTCGCCAACAACTGCGCCGCCTGCCACACCACCAGCTACCGGGAAAGCGCCGACTCCAACCCTGTTTTCGTCATCGCCGGCGCCGGGCACACGGTCAACATCCAGAACTTCTTCCGCCTGTTGATCGACTGCGCCAAAGATCCACGCTTCGACGCCGACATCCTGATGGCCGAGATCAACCGCGTCACCGAACTGGATGTGATCGACAAGCTGCTCTACCGTTTCTTGATCATCCCGATCACCAAGAAGCGTCTGCTCGAACGGGAAGCCCAGTTCGCGTGGCTCTATCGGCCGGACTTTCCCGACTGGGGCCGCGGCCGCGACGACGCCATGAACCTGACCAAATATTTCATGATCCGCGCGCCGATGGACGACACCTTCGGCCCCACCGATATCCCGGCCATCTGGAATCTCGGCAAATACCACTGGGACAAGGGTCAGCGCCTCAACTACGCCGGCGACAGTCACGACGTGCATTCGGTAGTCATCGACTCGGCCCTCGGCGTGCTCGGGGCCGCACCGGCCGACAAGGCGGACTTCCTTCGCCAGGTCAAGTGGCTGGAGGATTACCTCACCCAGCAGCCGCCGCCGAAATACCCCTTCCCGGTCGACGCCGCCCGCGCGGCCGCCGGCAAGCCGGTATTCGATGCCCACTGCGCGAGCTGCCACGCCAGCGAACGCACCGGCATGCCGCTTCCGCTTGCCGAAGTCGGCACCGACCGCGGCCGGCTGGATTCATGGAACAAAGCGGCGGCGATCAAGGCCAACGCCACCGTTGCCGCCATGGGCATCGAGCGGCGCGGCTTGGTGGAGGAAGACCTGATCGGCTACAAAATTCCCTTCCTCGACGGCATCTGGCTGCGTGCGCCTTATCTGCACAACGGTTCGGTGCCCACCCTGCGCGACCTGCTCGAACCGGCCGCCGAGCGCCCGAAAGTGTTCTGGCGGGGCTATGACGTGTTCGATCGGACGAAGGTCGGCTTCGTCACCGACGGCGACGAAGCCCGCCGCACCGGTACGCGCATGGATACAACGGAGAAGGGCGGCGGCAACCAGGGCCACGAGTTCGGAACCGGCCTTTCCGGCGGTGACAAGGCGGCGCTGCTCGAATATCTGAAAACCCTTTGAAACATCGGTGCGAAATGCTTGGCAGGAGCGGTCGGCCATGCCTACCATCGGGCTGTCGGGCGCACATCCGCGCACCGGCCTACAACAACATCGCCAAATCCCAGGAGTCCCAGAATGTCGAACACCGTAACCCTTGGCGGCAACGCCGTTCAGGTTGAAGGCAATTTCCCGCAGAAGGGCCAGAGCGCGCCGGCCTTCACCCTCGTCGCCAAGGATCTCGCCGACACCCCGTTGGCCAGTTTTGCTGGCAAGCGCAAGGTGCTGAACATCTTCCCGAGCATCGACACGCCCACCTGCGCCACCTCGGTGCGCAAGTTCAACGAATCCGCCTCCAAGCTGGCCAATGCGGTGGTGTTGTGCATCTCCGCCGACCTTCCCTTCGCCCAAAGCCGTTTTTGCGGCGCCGAAGGGCTGGCGAATGTGGTCACCTTGTCCACCCTGCGCGGCGCGGCCTTTCTGAAGGATTACGGCGTGGCGCTCGCCAGCGGCCCGCTTGCCGGCCTTGCCGCCCGTGCCGTGGTCGTCCTCGACGAGAACGATAAGGTGCTGCACAGCGAACTCGTCGCCGAGATCAAGAGCGAGCCCGATTACGCCGCTGCGCTGGCCGCGCTGGGCTGATCGATCGTCCGGCCGTCGGGCTGGGCGGGCTTCGCCGTTCGCTCCTCAGCGCAGCAGCTCGACGCAGTACGCCAGCCCGACAATGATCGCCACCAGCGTGGCGATCAGCACCGCCCCGGCCGCCACATCCTTGGCGACGCCGATTTCCGGATGCTGGCCCGGATGGAGCAGGTCGGCCAGCGCCTCGATGGCGGTGTTCGCCATCTCCGCCACCAGCACCAGCCCGACTGCCAGCCCGACCAGCGCCCACCACAGCGTCGAGGCGCCGGTCAGCGCCAGAAAAATCGCCACTGCCACCACCGCCGCGCCGTGGGTGCGCATGCTTCGCTCGCGCCGAAACGCCGTCACAATGCCGTTTCGGGCATAGCCGAAGCGGCGGATGAATCCTTGTCCTTTCATGATGGAAACTTTACGCCAGTTCCGTGCCGAGATAACGGTTAAAGAAACCCGATGCCAGGTCGATATGGCATGAGTCTCCTCCATTGCCCTTGATGGGCTTTCGCGGCCGCCGGGAATCATCCCTCCCTGATCCCTTTCACCCGGCGGTCGTTCTTCTTCCGGATTTCTCCAACCTG
>CALMXT010000019.1 GCA_937871125.1 uncultured Zoogloea sp.
AAGCCCTCGCCAAGGGCTTGCTGACCCGCGTCGTGGACGACGAAGCCGTCGAGCACGAAGCTCTCGCCACCGCCGCGCGCATTCTCAAGGGCGCCCCGCTGGTAGCCCGCTGGCACAAGCAGTGGGTTCATCGCCTGATGAAAGGCAGCCCGCTGACCGCCGCCGAAAAACGCGCCGCCTTCGATTTCCTCGCCACCGACGACTACCAGGAAGGCCTCGACGCCTTCTTCGCCAAACGCACGCCGGTCTTCAAGGGGCGCTGAACGCCCCGCCGTCGCAGCGGACGAAGCCTCCGCTGCGACCATTCAGCACACCACGGAACCTTCCTTGTCGCGTGCCGGCACGTGCCGCGCAGCCCGCTGCACGGCTCAATCAAGTACAAGGAAAAAGAAGACTTATCTCTCGTGGTCGCCCGACCTGGACACCGGCATCCCCGAAATCGACAACCAGCACAAACAGCTGATGGATTTCATCAACCGGCTGCACGACGCCCGCCAGCACGCCGATCGCCAGGGCGTGCTGGCGGTGGTGGACGATCTGGTGGAATACACCCTGTCCCACTTCGCCTTTGAGGAATGTCTGATGGAAGACGCCGGCTATGAATTCGTGCGCGGCCACAAAAAGGTGCATGAACTCTTCGTGCGGCGGGTGGCCAGCTTCAGCGACCGACTGAAACGCGGCGAGGACATCTCCCACGAACTGCACAGCCTGCTGCACCGCTGGCTGTTCAGCCACATCCGGCACGACGACCAAGCCTACGTGGCCGCCGTCCGCCCCCAGATGAAGACGCTCAGCGAAGACAAGGCGGCCGGCGGTTGGCTCAGCCGCTCGCTCAAACGCTTCTTCGGCGCCTGACCCTCAGCCGCCCAGCACCGTATGCAGCATCTTCGCCGACAGGGCGATCAGCAGCCCGGCGAAGATCTTTTTGAGCGTGGCCACCGGCAGCTTGTGGGCGAGTCTGGCGCCGACCGGCGCGGTGAGGCTGGAGAGCAGGCTGAGCAGCACCAGCGCCGGCAGATAGACAAAGCCGACCGACCACTGCGGCAGCCCCTCGGCCGACCAGCCGTTGATCAGGTAACCCAGCGCACCGGCCACGGCGATGGGCAGGCCGATGGCCGCCGAGGTGCCGATGGCGTTCTGCACCTTCACGTTGCACCAGGTCATGAAAGGCACCGACAGCGAACCGCCGCCGATCGCCACCAACGACGAAATCCCGCCGATGCCGGCGCCGACTGCCAGCATGCCGACGGTGCCGGGCAACTCGCGGGAAGGCTTGGGTTTGACGTTGAGGATCATTTGCACCGCGACGTAGGCGGTGAAGCAGGCGAAGAAGATCGCCAGCGGCTGGGTGGGCGCTCGCGAGGCGACGAAGGTGCCGGCAAAGGTGCCCGCCAGCACGCCCGGCGCAATGCCCTTGACGATGTCCCAACGCACCGCGCCGTGGGCGTGGTGGGCGCGCAGGCTGGAGATCGACGTAATCACGATGCCGGCCATCGAAGTGCCGAGGGCCAGATGCACCAGATGTTCCCGCGGAAACCCCTGGGCCGCGAAAAGCGTGGTGAGCATGGGCACCATGATCGCGCCGCCACCAACGCCGAGCAGCCCGGCAAAGAAGCCGACGACGGCCCCGAGGGCAAGGTAGGCGGCCAGCCATTCGATACCGATGTTCATTTCCATTCCTGCAGGTCGGTTGCGCCGAGCAGTTGCCCGACAATGAAGCGCCACTCCGCCGGCTCGACCGGGGTGATCGACAGCCGGTTGCCGCGGGCGAGGACGCGCATGTTGACGAGTTCGGGGCAGGCGCGCAATTCGGGCAAACCCACCAATCGCGTCTTGCGCACGAACTGCACGTCCACATGCAGCCAGCGGGGCGCCGCCGGTGTGGATTTGGGGTCGAAATAGCGGCTCGCCGGATCGAACTGGGTCGCGTCCGGGTAGGCGCTGCTGGCCACCCGCGCAATGCCGGCAATGCCCGGCTCCGCGCAGCCGGAATGGTAGAACAGCACGCCGTCGCCAACCGTCATCCCGTCGCGCATGAAATTGCGCGCCTGATAGTTGCGCACGCCGTACCAGGGCACGGTCCGGTCCGGACGGGTGGCAAGGTCGTCGATCGAGCAATCGGCGGGTTCGGATTTCATCAGCCAGTAGCGCATAGCCGCTCCAAAGTCGTTGGCAGCCCCATTATCGTCGCTGGCCGTGGTCGATCGATATCCGCCGCAACGCTACGCCGCGGCGGATGAGCCCGGCCGGCATCGACGCATCTCCGCACGGGCGCCGGCGACATGGCAAAAAAAGGGCTCCGCACGGGAGCCTTTCTCATTGTTTTCCGGATCGCCAAGGGCCGACGACGCGCTAATCCGGGTCTGTCGACGGCAGGGCGGCCAGCGCCTTCAATATCCGGAGGCAGAGACCGGATTTCGCCTTGATCTTTTCCGGATCGAAACCGTCCTCGAAGAAGGGGGCGAAATTGGGCAGGGCGGCGGCGTCGCCTTCCTGCATCCGACGAAAGCCCATGCTCCACTGGCCGAAATCCCGGCTCTTCACCGGATGACGGAGCAGAAGGTCGAAGCGGTGGTGGCGCGGGTCGGCTTTGATGATCTCGAGCACTTCGTCGATGTCGTCGGCCTTGCCTTCCAGCACCTGCAGGAAAGTGCCTTTGGTATACAGAAGCAGCCCCGTGATGTCCCTGCGGGCGTTGCCTTTCACGGACGA